>JABFSB010000539.1 GCA_013140875.1 Acidobacteriota bacterium | reverse complement strand
TTTCACATCGGTCACGATGCCGTCTTCTGCCGCGGCGAGATAAACGGTCGCATCGCCGTGTTCCTTCAGATCGCCGACCGCCAGATCGATGTTTTTGGCCGATATCTTGACGTCGACGCGCGGCTTTGTCTTTGCCGCCGCCTTCGCTAAAGCCTCGTTCGCCCTCTTTGCGTCGCTTCCGACGAACTCGAACTGCCCGTCGACGACCATCTGCGGCGTGTAGCTCGAATCAAGTCCCATGCGCTGAACATAGCTGTTCTGACGTTCGCTGAACTCGGGCGACGAATATTTGTCCGTCCAGCCGAGACGATTCCAGTAATCGACGTGAAATGCCAGTGTGGTGACCTCTGCCCCGTTTACCGGTTGATTGTTTTCAAGAAACGCCAATTGCCGGTCCGCGGGCGGACAGCTTGAACAGCCCTCGGACGTAAACAGTTCAACCAGCACGGGCTGGCGTTCCGCCGGGGCGACAACAACGGGCTGATCGATCTCTGGCACCATATTTTCTGCCCTCTGAACGGTGCACGAGGTAATAAACGCGGAGCAAATAACGGTTAAGAAAAAGATTAAGTTCATAGAAAAGAGATGCCCGCCCGCCCGCGGTTTATTCCTTTTTTTGTGGGTACGGAAACTATTTGCTAGACTTAAGGTTTGACCTTATCGACAGGATTTCAACCTATGTTGGCTGCGAAACCTAAAGAGCAACAGATCGAGATACGCGGCGCCCGTGTACACAACCTTAAGAATATATCGGTCTCGCTTCCCCACAACAAGCTTACCGTGATCACGGGCGTTTCGGGCTCGGGCAAATCAAGCCTTGCCTTCGATACCATCTATGCCGAAGGCCAGCGGCGTTACGTCGAATCGCTCTCGGCTTACGCCCGCCAGTTTCTCGAGCGAATGGACAAACCTGAGGTCGACGAGATTACCGGGCTTGCTCCCGCGATTGCGATCCGGCAGAAAAACTCGACCAAGAATCCGCGTTCGACCGTTGCCACGCAGACCGAGCTTTACGACTATCTTCGTTTGCTTTACGCCCGTGCCGGCCAGACCTTTTGCCACGTCTGCGGCCGCGAGGTAAGGAAAGATTCCCCGGAATCGGCCGCGGACGAGGTCCTTGAAACTCTTGCGGAGGGCACCAGATTCTACGTCCTGTTTCCGGTGCAGGAGCACCTTGAACCAAAAGCGACAAAGGGAAAAGGCAAAGTCAAAGCGAAGACTTCGCCGCAGAGCATGAGCACCGGTGCGTTTCTTTTGCTTTTGCTGCAGCAGGGCTTTTCGCGGTTGTATCGCAATGGCGAGACCATCGAATTGAACCAGCCGGAAGATTATAAGTTCGATGATTTCAACGACACTTATGTATTGATAGACCGCCTGAAAGCTGCGGCCGACATTCGGCAGCGGCTTGTCGATTCGCTTGAGGTCTGCTTTCGCGAGGGACACGCGGCCGTCGTACAACAGGCTTTCCAGCCTGCTTCCTCCGAGGAAGATAAACAAGCTGAAAAGCGGGTCGTACTCAGGTTCTCCGATTCCTACATCTGCAAATACGACGGCACGCGTTACGACGAGCCGGAGCCGTCGCTGTTCAGTTTCAACTCGCCTTACGGCGCGTGCCCGACTTGTCAGGGTTTCGGCAACACGATCGGCGTCGATTACGATCTGGTGATCCCCGATCCGTTAAAGTCGATAAAGGGCGGCGCGGTCGATCCGTTTAGCCGGCCACAGCACGATTGGGCGCAGAAAGAGCTTCTTAAATACGCGTCGCACGCCGGGATCAACGTAAACACCCCGTTTGCCGACCTGCCCGATTTTCAACAGAACAACATCATAACCGGCGACGAAGGCTGGCGCGGCGTACAGGGGTTCTTTAAATGGCTGGAGACAAAGAAATACAAGCTTCACGTTCGTGTCTTTCTCGCCAAGTACCGCGGCTACACCAGGTGTCCGGATTGCCAGGGCGGCCGTCTGCGGCAGGCGGCACGCGACGTAAAGATCGGCGGCAGATCGCTTCCCGAGATCGTGGCATTGTCGATCGCGGACGCCTATAAGTTCTTTATCGAACTAGAACTAAACGAAGAGCGCAAAAAAATCGCCGAGAAAGTTTTGCTCGAAATTGAGCGTCGTTTGAAATTCCTGATCGAGGTCGGCCTTGAATATTTAACCCTGGACCGCATGGCGTCCACGCTTTCCGGCGGAGAGGCACAGCGTATCCAGCTTGCGACGAATCTCGGTTCGCTGCTTGTCGGTACGCTTTATGTTCTTGATGAGCCGAGCATCGGTCTCCATCCGCGCGATAACGCAAGGCTGATCAAGATCCTTGAAAATCTTCGCGACATCGGGAATACGCTGGTCGTTGTCGAACATGACGAGGACACGATGCGCTCGGCCGACCACATCATCGATATCGGTCTGTATGCCGGTGAATTGGGTGGCGAGCTGGTCTTTCAGGGCAATTTCAAGGAACTTTTGAAGGATGGCCGCTCGCTGACCGCCCGCTATCTTCGCGGAGACTCCGAGATAAAAGTCCCGTCGAAACGGCGGCCGATAAAAGATAAGATCGAGATCGTCGGCGCCCGCGAACACAACCTGCGAAACATCTCGGTCGATATTCCGCTTAATATGCTGGTCTGTATAACCGGTGTATCCGGCTCGGGCAAATCTACCTTGGTTCACGATGTCCTTTACGCCGGAATCAAGAAAAAACGGGGCGAATGGCAATCGAACGTCGGCCTGTTTCAGGAGATTCGCGGTGCGGAAAAGATCGACGACATCGTACTCGTTGACCAATCGCCCATCGGCCGCACGCCGCGTTCGAACCCGGTCACGTATATCAAATCATACGATGCCATCCGCGAGCTTTTCGCGGGAACGAACGGAGCAAAAACGAAAGGCTTCAACTCGTCGCATTTTTCGTTCAACGTTCCGGGTGGCCGTTGCGAAACGTGTCAGGGCAGCGGCACCGTTACAGTCGAAATGCAGTTTCTGGCCGATGTCGAATTGACCTGTGAAGACTGCCGCGGAACGCGTTTTCGCAAAGAGATACTGGACGTAAAATATAAGGGCAAGAATATTCACGATGTCCTTCAATTGACGGTCCGCGAAGCAATATTCTTTTTTAAGGATACGAAAAAGCTCGTCACACGGCTTAAAGCGTTGGACGACGTCGGCCTCGGCTATCTACGCCTGGGCCAGTCGGCGACAACCTTGAGCGGCGGCGAGGCCCAGCGCGTCAAACTTGCCTCGCACCTCTCACAAAAAACTCAGACAAATACGCTTTTCATTTTCGATGAGCCGACCACCGGCCTGCATTTCGAAGACATAAACAAGCTTCTCACCGCATTCCGCGCCCTGATCGACAGCGGCTCGAGCCTTGTCGTCATCGAACATAATCTCGACGTCATCAAGACCGCCGACCACGTGATCGACCTCGGCCCCGAAGGCGGAGTCGGCGGCGGCGAGGTTGTTGCCGTCGGAACGCCGGAAAAGATCGCAAAGAATGCCAAGTCGCACACGGGAAAATATTTGCGGCAAATTTTTGACTAAAAATTCCGGCCCGACTTTTGATCAGGCTTAAATAAATTAATTGGTGTGACCAATTACTTTCTGTCATAGAGACACATTGCTTGACATCCCGCAATAGACCGGACTATCTTAATCGAAATCTACCGAACGGTAAGTAGAATAACGTTTTTCCTTCGACAATTTCCGACTGGTTCTGACGGCTGTTTAAACCCGAATGCCACGCAACGGGACCAAAAAAAGTCTTGACCGCGTTCAGGAGATTTTCCTGACGGCGCCGCAGCTTTTTTTGAAAAGGGTTTCGAATCCACCTCGGTCTGGTGCCGCACGCGGAAAATTCTTAATAGATGGAAATACCTTTCTGGTTCACATGGAGACGGTCCTATGA
>JABFSB010000507.1 GCA_013140875.1 Acidobacteriota bacterium | reverse complement strand
CATTCAGCTTTCAGGACAACATCCAGGACATTCTGGTCGGTTCGCCGAAATACGGCATCCTTAGCCGCCTCGCGGGCGATTTTGCCGGGCAAAAATACGACCTTAATAATCCCGCGGACCGAAAGCAGATGCGCATGCGCCTTCTCAGGATGTTTCAGCCGAGGGCAAAGCCCATCCTCAAGAAACTATCGGACGCTTATTTTCAGAAATTTGGCCGGCCGCTGCGGGTAACCTCGCTGACCCGGTCGATGGATTACCAAATACTGCTCAATTCGACCAATGCGAACTCGTTCAAAGTAAGGGGCGAAGGCAGCCTGCCGCCGCACACATCCGGTTGCGCCTTTGATCTGGCACGCAAACATATGCCGGTCGAAGAGCAAAACTTCGTCATGGCAAAGCTCGCCGAAATGGAACGCGCGGGCGAACTTGACGCCTTGATCGAGTACGGAGCGAACGCTTGCTTTCACGTCTTTATCTACCACGACGGCGTTGCCCCAAGACTGTGACGGCTGAAATACAACCGTGTGCCCGCCTTTCGTATCTCATAGAGAATGAAGGTTACCCGATTTCATGCCCTCGCCCTGATAGGCTTGTTTACCTGCGGTGCGTTTTCTCAGACGCCGACCCCGGAATTGCCCGACAAGATTGCGACCGAAGAAATTCGAGTCTCCGTCTCCGCTCTCGATCGGGCCGGTAACGCCGTTACGGATCTTCAAAAAGACGACCTTGTTATTAGTGAAGACGGACGGCTACATCAGGCTTCGAGCGTTCGCGCCCTTGAGCCGTCGGTCCTGATCGCGATGGATACCGGCGGCACGATCCGTCAGAAAAAGAACCTCGAAACCACGCGGTCTGTCGCTTCGGCGTTCGCGGGAGAATTGAACGGCAAAGCTCAAGTTGCACTGATCCAGTTTCACGACCGTGCGGAACGGCTGGCCGACTGGACGTCCGATAAGCGCGAGATCGTCGATGTCATATACGGCAAAACCGGATTCGGCCGGCGATCTTCGTTCACGCGCGGGATCGAAGAAGCGGAAGCGATACTCGCAAGCGCTCCGACCTTAAACCGGCACCTCGTTCTGATCACCGACGGTCTGGACACCATTGAGGACGAAGCGGCCCGCTCGGCGGCTATCCGTAAGCTGTGGCAAAGCGGCGTCGTGGTGCACGTAATCAGCTACACCGAGCTGGAGAGTAAAGACCAGCGGCCGCTGGGCGGCCTACTACAGAAAGGCGAACACAATCCGCGACGAATTCCGGAGCACGTTATGGAGGAACTGGTGTACGCCATTCCGGTCAGGAAAACGATTGCCCGAGATATTCTTCGCCAGATCTATCAACCGCGATTGATCTCGATCATTATCGATAGGCCTTTTTTACGGGCACAGAAAAACCAGTCGAAAGATCTCGCGACCGCGCAGGTGCAGCTTTCCGTTTTGTCCGAATACACCGGCGGCGAGTTTTACCTGCCGGACAATTTCGCGGAAATGACCGAGCAAGGCCGTCAGATCGCACATAATATCAATTCTCAATATGTCGTAACTTACACGCCCAAACGGCCGATCAAAGAGGTCGCAGCGGACGAGATACGACAGATCGAGGTGACCTCGCGACGGTCGGGAGTAGAAGTGCGTGCGTCTCGACGGCTCGTAATTTTTGGAACCGGCCAAACGAGATAGAACAAAATTTATCCCATTAGCATTTACTTCGCCGCCCGCGTTAAAATTGCGTTGTGGCTGAAAACGAATCGCGAAAGCAGACCTTTACCGGCATTGCGGCAAGGCTCGGCCGATTGCCGGCCGAGAAGCGGCGTGCCGCGCTTGAGGTGAGCGCCGCTCTGGCCGGCGTGAGCTTACGGGCAAGCCGCACGTTTGTCGAGGCGGTTCCGCGAGCGGCGAAGATCCTTTCGGCGGACGATTTACGAAATTGGGGCGAGATGGGACGGCGGCTCGCGATGGGAAACGCCGGCCAGGGAGCCGAATATTTCGAACGCGGCGTGGAAGCACTGGCCAAAGTTCCAAAAGAAGCCCGGTCCAACGTTTTTAAGATCAGCACTCGTCAATTGGTCCTGTCAAGCTCGATCGCCGTAGAGACTTTCGATCTCATTCCCTTGTTGGCAAACGAGATCGATGACGACAGCCTGCTTTCGGAAACATTGAAGCTGGCCGCCGAGATCGCGAACCGCTCGGCCAAACACAGTGCCGATTTTCTGCGGAATGCCGCGTCGGTGGCCCGTGTTCTTAAAACCTTTGAAACACAGGTGACGGAGGTTAGCCGATCCGCTTTCGATCTGGGTTTTCTATTTGCGACAAGAACGGGCGGAATGACGGCCGACCTCTGGTCCGGTATCCCGAAGGCGATCGAAGGGCTCGAGCCGGAACAGGCAATTCAGTTGTTGAAAAATGCGGGGCGAGTGCTCGATTACGGGGCGAGCGTCACAATTCATTTTGTTTCGTCGGGAAGCGAAGTTCTGCGCCGTGCGGCCGGGGCGTTTGACGATTGGTTCAACGTGCTGACAAAGATCGCGGGGCAGGGCAATGCCGTGCTGATCGCTTTTATCCGTGCCACGCCGAAATTCTTTCGACAGTTGACCGGTGGATCACACAACTCGACCAAAATTATTGCCGCGGATGAAATACATATCGGCCTGATCAAGCGCGTGCTCAAACTCACGGCCGAGATCGCGGAGCGGGACGCGGAAAGCGCGTTGGCCGCTTTTAGGTCGAGTACGGCGGCGTTGAAGAAAGTTTCACTGGAACAGTTCGAAGAGTGGATCGAGACCGGCCTTCGCGAAAAGTACGAAGATTCGGCCAAGGCTCGGCGAAGTTATTTTGCGCTCGAGACGCGTGAATCGAACGCGTTTCTGCACGACACGCAAAAGGGGCTGCCGCTTGAGAATATTCAATCTATCCTTCGCATTTACGTCGAAGGCTTGACCGGAAAAGAGGTCGAGATCGCTCCGCTTTCCGCGATGCCGCAGGAATCTCGGATAGGCGACGGGCGCACGATCTATCTGCCGTCGACGGTCACTGAATTCGACGATGACGAGATGAATTTTCGTCTCTACAAGGTGCTCGCAGCTCATGGCTCGGGTCAGATCGAGTTCGGTACTTTCTCAAAGGACACGCGCGGGTTGAAAGCGGCGTACACCGATCTGCGTGCGCAGTTTGAAGCAACGGCCGAGCAGCGGGATGCGTTCTCGCTGGCCGGGTACCTGGAGGATGTTCAAAAGGGCGAAAAGTCGCTGCCCGATTCCGGGTCCACTGTGCCCGATGCAAAACTTCCAAAAGGTTCGGACTACCGGGCCGTGCTTCGCGTGTTCCCGGAACCGCGACTCGCTAAAAAGATCTTCGGCACGATGGAGAACGCGCGGATCGATAGCCGGTTGCGACATTCGTATCGCGGACTTAGGAAAGATCTCGATCTGATGAAATCGATCCTTCAGAAAACCCGGCCATATATTTTCGATGTGCCGATGCACCAAGTCCCGTTCGAGCTGCTTTTTCAGATCACACTCTGCGGCGGTGCGACCGATGACGCGAAGCAATTCTATGGACAGATCGTCTCCGAGATCGAAACGGTAATAGAAAGTTATTTTTACCGCAGAGACGCGGAGACGCCGAGGTCGGAAAGTGAACTTGAACACACGGGCAATTCTTTGAAATTCTCCGCGTCTTCGCATCTCGGCGGTGAAAACCTTTCTACGGTCGCCGATTCCGTCATGGCGACCGCCCGCGTTTACAACCTGTTCCAAAACATTTCGGCGGAACAGTCCGCCGAGGCCGAGCCCGACAAAGAGGAAGAGCACGAATACGATTTTCAGGACAAAGCGGCGAGCGAACCGGTTGTCGACAAGGCCGCAAAACCTGAAAGCCGACCGAAGCAGACCCAGGACATCAAGGACCTGTTC
>JABFSB010000389.1 GCA_013140875.1 Acidobacteriota bacterium | reverse complement strand
CTTGTCAATCTCAATGGCGAACTTATCGGCATTAACTCACAGATTCTGTCTTCCGGCGGACAGGGCGGAAATATCGGTATCGCTTTTTCGATCCCTTCGAACATGGCGAAATCCGTGATGGAGCAGTTGCTTAAAGATGGACGCGTTCGCCGCGGCAAGCTTGGAGTAAACATCCAAAACCTTACCGAGGACACGGCAAAAGCGCTCGACATCAAAGACGCGGCAGGCGTTTTGATCAGCAACGTTCAGGCCGGAAGCGCCGGCGAGAAAGGCGGACTGAAACGCGGCGATATTATTACGGCCTTCAACGGCGACAAGGTCGAAGACAGCAACGTTCTTCGCAATAAGGTCGCCGGAACGCTGCCCGGAACTGAGGTGAAACTATCGATCCTTCGAGGAGGAAGTCCGCAAGATCTCACCGTCACGCTTGATGAGTTCGATCCTAATACCGCTGTCGGCAATCAGAACCAAAAGGATGGCGATAAACCGGCACAAGGCGAAAGCGGAAAACTCGGCCTGAGCCTGCAGCCGTTGACGCCCGAAACCTCCAAACAGTTGAACGCGCCCGACGGCACCGAGGGACTTGTAGTGACGGAAGTCGACCCCGCCGGCGTGGCCGCTGAGGCAGGAATCGCACGGGGCGACGTAATTATGGAGATCAATCGCCAGCCCGTAAAAACCGTCGAAAACGTTCAGTCCGCCTTGACCTCAGCGGGCGATAAACCGATCCTGCTCCTGATTTCACGTGGTGGACAGGTCGTTTATTTGACCGTGAAGGTGAAGTAAGTTCCCGAATCCATTTACCTTCATGCGTAAGCGGGGAGAATGGTTTATCCCGATAACAAGCCCCGCTTTGTTGGCTGATTTTGTAACCGGAAACGGGCTACGCACCCGCTCGTTTTCGGTTTCCTCTTGTAGGATGTCTGAAAGTCAAGATCTGATCTAAGCTCCGGGCCGATCAATCTAATTTTCATACATCCTCTTCAGACCGGTCTCTCTTTTGTTTCTTCGGAGAACTTATGCTAAACAATGCCTATGTGGAGCAGAATTTTCTTGATTTTATTTGCGGTTTGCATGGCGATCATGGCAGGCCTCACTTACTATGCGTGGAGTTGGCTTCAAAGCATCGGCGCACCTGCGGCGACGGTTGAGGGCTATACTTTCCACTCAGGCATTGCGTGGACAGTTCTATTAATATCCTCGATCGTCTTATTGATCTTCGCTAACTTCCTTCTGGCTCGATTCAGGCGATCGTGGGCCCTGTGGGCAACATTCGTTTATTTCGCTCTCTTCGTCGCAATCCGGTATTTTTTCCTCGAACCCTCCTTTTTCCATTACAAAGCAGGTGCCGGTTTGGCTGATGCGAGTCTGTCCTGGGCCCCGCTGGCCGGTGCGATCATCATAGTTCTCGCCGGTGCCGTCATTTTCATCGACCAATTGCTCGTCGTAAGACTCAGGGACAGATTGTATCCTACAGATGATCCCCAAAAGCTGGATGACGCTGAGATGGGCACGGCAGAAGAAGGAGTTACTCCCTAGCTCACCCTAAATTTTAGATTAGTCCCTAGTTCAGAACGGTTGTTATTCGCATTTTTTAGGAAACCTTTGCAGGATCGTGCCGAGAATCTTATTGATAAGGGTAAGGAGGCATCGATCGACATGGGACTCTTGGACGGGATAAAAAATGCGGGAGCAAATGCATTAAGAACACTCGACAACGTGGGCGACCGGTTAACTGATAATGCTCGAAACGTAACTTCGACGTTCATCAATGCGGGAGAGACGGCCGGGAGAACTTTGGTCAACGGTCTTGAGATCGGCCGCGACGCCGCGATCGGAACTATGAGGTTCCAGGCGAACGTCACCCGTTTCGGGATCGAGCGGACGTGGGACGCTGCTCAAGCCGCCGGCAACGTTGCCGGACGGACGGCAAACTCTCTAACCCATCCTGGCGATCCTAACCCGCCGGCCGCCCAGGGATTGAGCTTCTCCGAGACCAAAGGCGCCAGCCAATTGGCATACGGTGCAAAGGTTGGCGAGACATACAAATTTCCCGACGGCAAGACCTGGAACGTAGTGGACGTAAAGGACGATCCGAGTTCGGGATTCCGCGCAATTGCGTTGAAGCCGACCGATCCGAGCGACAAACGCACGATCGTTGCCTTCGCGGGCACCCAAAACGGCATCGACTGGCGAAATAATATCCAGCAAGGACTCGGCCTTCCGAGCAAACAATATCGGCAAGCCGTCGATTTTGCTAATAAATGGAAAGCGATAGACGGCGGTAATGTCAGGCTCACCGGTCATTCGCTCGGCGGCGGACTTGCCTCGTACGCCTCGATGAAAACGAACTTGCCTGCGACCGCGGTCAATGCCGCTCCGCTTGCGCTCAATCGGTTCAGCCTGAATCCGTTCGAGAATCGTCGCGATGCCAACAGGATTACCCAGTACTACGTTCCGGGCGAAGCACTGACCGCTTACGATGACGCCGCGATTGGAAACGTGAGGCCCGGAAACTCGATCGCAGTACGTGGCAGAGGCTCGATACTCGATCCGCGTTCTGTACTGAGCAACCACTATATCGACAATGTCGCTCCCGACGTTCCCTTGCCGGTCAGAGTCAGGTAAGCAACGTTCCGAAATAGAAATCAGCGGCCGTCGCTCTTATAAAGCGACGGCCGCTTTTTTATCTATACATCTTGGCAAAAAACTGGATCATATATTCGAATGCGTCGTGGGACATTTCGAACAGATCGCCGAACCTTTCAACCATGAACGGCAATATCAGTAATGCCGCAAAAATACCCAGCCACATTTTAACCGGCATGCTGAGAAAGAAAACGTTAACCTGCGGGGCCGCGCGATTTATCAGGCCGAAGAACAGGTCGGTGAGCAAAAGCGTGACCACTATCGGCAACGCGAGTTGGATGCCGAGGCTTAAAACGCTTCCGGTCATAAGCGTCACGAATTCTGCCGCGGGTACCCATCCGGGCTCGATATTCGGAAACTTTAAGGCCGGGATATATTCATAACTCGTAACCAGCGTTCTTATAAACGCCATATGGGCGCCGCTAAGAAGGAAAATGGCTATCGCAAGCTGGATGTTGAACTGGCCGAGTTCCGAAACCCTTTCCTGAAGCTGGGGCGAAAACAATTCGCTCATTGTCGAGCCGCGCTGAAAATCGGCAAGTCGGCCGGCGACCTGTATGGCCTCGAACACGAGCGAAACAACGAAACCGAGCGTAAACCCGACAAAAGCTTCCTTCGCTATCAGGCCGATAAAACCGGCGGCACCAAAAGCGAGCGGCGAACCGTCGGTCGGCAATTCGGGGAGCAGCGACGGGTAGGTGATAATTACCAACGCGGTCGCAAGGGCTATCTTGACCTGCGAAGGTACGACCGCACCGCCAAAAAAAGGCACGATCGCAACAAACGAAACGAAGCGTGCAAAGCACAGGCCGAACAAGACAAGAAACGCCTGCGGACTCTGTCCGACCTCGAAAATGCCCAGGACCAATTCAAGAAGCTTGAGGAATTCGTCCATGAAACTAGCGCATCGAAGGCACCTTGAGCATCAGATCGAACGTTCTGATCGTAAAATCGGTAAGGTATTCCATCATTCCGGCGAACGTGAGCATTATTACCAGAATGGTGGCGATAATCTTTGGGACGAAGGTCAGCGTTTGCTCCTGGATCTGTGTCAGGGCCTGGAACAAACTTATAACAAGACCGACGATCAGACTTGCGAGTAAAGGCAGCAGCGAAAGGATCAGTATCAGCCACAGACCTTCAGTTGCCACCGACGAAAAAGCATCCATTTGTCCTGTTCCTCCCCAGAATTTCGTCAAGTAAACTGCAGTACCAAATTTTTGATGATCAGCTCCCAGCTGTTTACGATCACAAACAATAGA
>JABFSB010000243.1 GCA_013140875.1 Acidobacteriota bacterium | reverse complement strand
TTTATCGCCAGAAACACGACGAACAGGATTACCCGATTCGTCGGCCATAACCGCAATAATGCCCACTAATCGGCGGGATCTCCTCCCCGCTTTCTTATTTTTTAAGGGATAAATTCTGCTGCTGAAGGATGGTAACGTCAGCTGCCCAGGCTCTCACTTCGGCCGTCATTATTTTAACGTCCGCCTTTAGATCGTGGCCAATCTTTAGTGCGTCATGAGCCATTGCCTGAACGCGGTCAAGACGGACATCGAAACCGAACTGCGATTGTTTGATCTCTTCGATTTCCGATTCGATCTTCGTAAATCTCTCATTCATTTCCCGCCTCAGGTCGGCGATCTCTTGCCGAACCTCAGATCTAAGGTCAGCGATCTCTTGCCGAACCTCAGTCCTAAAGTTG
Source organism: Acidobacteriota bacterium (assembly GCA_013140875.1). GTDB lineage: Bacteria > Acidobacteriota > Blastocatellia > Pyrinomonadales > Pyrinomonadaceae > OLB17. Next base: position 12,100 of record JABFSB010000243.1, on the reverse strand, counting down.
GCGATCGCCTGCAGGATTTGATTGGTCGCTTCGTTTTGCCGTAATGTCTCTTCGGACGCCATGGTTTCAGATACCTTACCGAGGCTTCTAACATACAAACGGTAGAGGCGGTTTTAGAGTTCCGCCTTTCTCGCCAAACTCGCAAAAAACCGCTAGACTAGGGCCGAAAACCTATTCCTCGAAAAATTATGAAAACGAGTGCTTTCGGCCTTACGCTTATTGCGATCCTCTTTTTGTTTATCAGCTCGATCTTCGCTCAAACCATGCCGTCGGGTGCCGATCCCGCGTTGTGGGCAAAGGCTCTGAAGATCCATAAAAAAGCCATTGTCGTTGACGGCCATAACGACGTGACTTCGCCCTTGGTCGATGAGGATTTCGATCTTCGGACGAACTCGATCGGCAAGTTTCACGCCGGCGGCGATCCGTTTCATACCGATATCGCAAGGCTGAAGACCGGAGGCGTAACCGGCGAATTTTTTGCCATCTATGTCTCGGGTTCGACGATGAAGACCGGCGGCGCCATGCATCGTGCCGTGGATATGATCGATGCAACGTACCGCGAGGTCGAACGCAACCCGGACAGCCTTGTTTCCTGCACGACGGCGGCCGAGATCCGACGGGCCAAAAAGCAGAACAAGGTCTGCATTTTGATGGGCATCGAAGGCGGATACGTCATCGAAGATTCGCTTTATGCCTTGCGGACAATGTATCGCCTCGGCGTTCGGTACATGACGCTTACTCATAACGTGGCGACCAATTGGGCCGATGCGCACCGCGATGAAAGGCACGGCGGGCTGACCGATTTCGGTAAGGAAGTGGTCCGCGAAATGAATCGGCTTGGGATGTTTATCGACATCTCGCACGTGTCGGTGAAAACGATGAACGATGCCCTTGATGTTTCGACGGCACCGATAATCGCTTCGCATTCTTCGGCCCGCGGCATTAACGATCACACCCGCAACGTTCCGGACGACGTTCTCAAACGCGTCGCAAAAAATGGCGGCGTGATCATGGTCAATTTCTATCCATCGTTTCTCGACGCCCGCACCAATAAGGAAGAGAACGAGCGTAGCGCCAAACTTCGCGATCAGTTGGCAGCAATCGGCGAACAATATAAGAACGACGCGAAGGGATTGGAAGAAGCCCAGCGAAAACTGCTGGCGGCCAACCCGATCTACGTCACGCCGTACACGACGATCGTCGATCACATCGACCACATCAAGAAGGTCGCGGGCATCGATCACGTCGGCATTGGATCGGATTTCGACGGCGTGCCTTTTCTTCCCGCCGGGATGAACGGCGCCGAAGACTTGCCGCTGGTCACCTATGAAATGCTCAAACGCGGCTACTCCGAAACCGATATTAAAAAGGTGCTCGGTGAAAATCTCCTGCGTGCGATGGCCCAAATGGAAAAGGTCGCCGGCGACCGCCAAATCAGCGGACAGGGAAGTTTGAAGAAACTCGCACTTCCCAAGTAACTTTCATACATCTAACTGCCATGAGTTGATTCCTGCTGGGCGCGGTTACGCCGCTTGGGCGGCGTCGCAAGCGGGACGCCTGCGGTCCGACGAAGCGTTCTCGCACCGCGAGTTGGTGGCGAAAGAGTAGGCATTTTCGCGATATTTGTTCCGTTCCGTTGTGACGGAACAAGCGGAACAGAGCGGAACAAAAGTGAGCCTTATCGCTGTAACACAATGTAGTGCAACAATTACGCCTGTTCGACCAGCTTTTCAAAGATCTCTAGTGAAGATCGGCTTCACCAGCCTGTCAGAGGTTAACATGTGTTGCGTAGCTAGTCAATAGTATCATAAATGGGACGGCAGGGCTTTAATTCAGATAATAAGTGCAACTTTTGGAAAATGGCGGGGAAAGGGCAAGTTGAAGTAGATTTGATGAGTTCTTTCAACAGCGAGATCAAAAGAGCACATCAAGTAAGCTATCGACAACTTACCCCGGAGCAAAGATAACAGATACGGGCGTGTCTGAGAATGAGGATGCAAAGGAGCGAGATCGCACGTAAGATCGGGGTGCACCGGTCTACGATTGGAAGGGAGTTGAGGCGGAACGCGAGCGGGCGGTGACAAATGCCGGTCGATAATTAGGACCCCACGGAGTCATAAATTTGTGTCTATATTTTACGATTTCATCGATACATTATTAGCACATGTCGATGCTATCGATATGTCAACAAAATATGTCGATGTTTTGACGTTTTATCGACATGATCCCGGCCCGTGGCATTTTTTGAATTTTTTGCCGGAGCCGCCAGTAGCAGGGTTCGTTGGGTTTGATCTGCGGCTGATCACGGACGAACCGGGTGTGGCGGGCGGCTTCGGCGATTCTTAACACCGCAATTTTCATCGACTATTCGAAATTCAGCCGTTTCATCAAGTCAATAAACCGGGGCTCTGTCCGCAAACTGTTCCACCTGGGCTCGACCTTTAGAAAGGCAATTCGCACGTCCTTTTCGAGATAGGCCTTTTCCAGCTGATCCAGAGCTTTTTCATTTTCGCCGAGGGCCGTGTACAGCATGGCAATATGACATGGCGGGACATAACGGTCACGGCTTGCGGCCAAGAGCTGATCGAGGATCTGCCGAGCTTCCGCCGTCTTTCCGTCCTTCGCCAAAGCAAATCCACGGTAAGCCAACGAATGGGTTTGAAACGGCGCCAGTCGTTTGGCCTCATCCGATTCGCGGACGGCTTCCGCGTACGATCCATTGTTAATATACGCAGCGGAAAGCACGTGGTGTGAAAGCCAGAAATTCGGGTCGAGGTCGACGGCCGCTCGCAGACTGGCGATGGCACTATCGTTCTGACCCGCATAGACCAGAAATTGGCCTTCGAACGTTCTGATCAACAAACTCACCGGATTAAGCTCGGTGGCTCGTTTTGCCTCGGCGAGTGCTTTCTCGTGCTGTCCAGTATTCGAAAGCACGTGTGCATAATATGCTCTGATCTCCGCATTGTTCGGATTTAGCTCGACGGCTCTTCCTAAATGCATTTCGGCCCGATTCCAGTCCCATTCATAGAACAGCGCAACTAATCCAACCGCCATCTGAGATTCGGCCAGATCGGGGTTTAACGCCATAGCACGTGATGCGGCAGACTTGGCCTGTGAAAAGGCGATCTGTGGGTCGACGTCGTTCGACAACGCAAGGGACCGCTGCGCATCGGCGATACCGACGTAGGCCGCAGCATAATTTGGGTCTGCCTCAATTGCCTTTTCATAATGCAGTAGGCCTTTCTTGACCTCCGGCATAACGAGCCTGCCCGCGTGAAGACGCCCGAACATGTAACTCTCATATGCCTCAAAGCTGCTTGTTGCCAAAGCGGTATTTCCGCCCCTTATCTTGATGTTAAGGGCCGACGCAACCTTGCCCGTAATCGAATCTTGCACACGAAAAATATCCGTTCGTTTTTCGTCGAACTGCTCGGCCCATATCTGTTTTCCATCGGAAACGCGCAGAAGCCGCGCCGAAACCCGGATCTGGTCCACCGACATCTGAATGGTCCCGTCCAAAACGGCCTCTACGGCAAGCGAGCGGCCGGCGGCCAGGGTATCTTCGTCAAGGAGAGTGAACCTTCGTACTGAAGACAAGGGGCGGACTATCAGATCTTCACCCGAGCTCAATTTGGAAATCAGGCTGTCCGCCATACCGAGTTCCATAGGCTCATTTCGCGTCTCGATAGTCAGCGGCTTGAATGGAAGCACCGCAATCGTCCGAATCGGCGTTTCATCTTGAGTGGTGTCCCGCCACAGATACAGACCCGCGAAACCCAGCGCAATTATCCCCAGCGCCAGCATGGCAAAGCGAAGCTTGCGCGGGCGCGTAGCGGAAACGCCGTTCGTGTCCGAGACATCGCCCTGGATTGACTCACCAGTCGCAACGTTTTCAATGGGTTCCCGTTCCCGCCTTTGTTGCACTTCCGCGACAAATTTGTAGCCGTTCCCCGGGATCGTGACGATATAGCGATGCTCACCGGGCTTTTCACCGAAGACGCGGCGTAAAGCAGAGACGTTCTGAGTAAGATTATTTTCCTCGACGATCGTGTCCGGCCAAATTGCCGACAGCATTTCGTCCTTCCCAATAATTTTTCCGCTGTTTTGGACCAGATAGAGCAGTGTCTCGAAAGCTTTCGGCATTAACGGCGCGATTTCTCCCTTAAGGTTGGAAAGAGAGCGTTTAGCTGCATCGAGCCTGAATTCACCGAATTCGTAGATGTGCGTCTGAGGCTCTTCCATGCCGATCTTCACAAATTCTCAGAAACTTTCAGCGGTTTTCTAAGGACTCTCAGAATGCTTTTTCCTGATTATGACACGTATCAGCCGGCCATATAAAGCGCCAGCTGAAATAACAAATTTATCGGAGGAAAAAAAATGATAAGCACAAGCTGCAAACTTTTTGGAAAGTGGGTGTTCGTCTTAATGTCGGTGGTCCTTTTTAATCAAGTGACCGCTTTCGCTCAGGAACCAAAATTTGAGCCACTGGAACACCCCGATGCGAAAAGCTCGGATCGTTTATCGTCTCCAAACCGGATCGTGGGTACCTGGAACGTAAGGGTGAGAATTACGGTATGCGCCACTGGAGCGACTATCACCAGCTTCGACGCGATGGGAATGTTCGGGGCCAAAGGTACGTTTCACGACACGAACGCGACCAACCCAGCCTTGCGATCGCAGGCCTTCGGCTATTGGGAGCGGGAAAGCGGAGACCAGTTCTACTTCGCTTTCAGACTGTTCCGGTTTGATCCAGCGGGGAACAATATAGGCTCCCAGATCGTCCGGCACAATGTCGTTCTTTCACCCACCGGAAACACGTACACCTCCAGCGGCACATCCGAATTCTACGACGCCGCCGGAAACCTGACCATGACCGGCTGCTCTGCCTCAACGGCGACCAGATTTTATTGATTTTATGCTGTGGACTACGGAGCGACTCGCTTCGCCCCGTGGTCCATCACTCAGCCGGCCTTTGACCATCACGATCACATTCCGGCTCCGTGGCATTTTTTGAATTTTTTGCCTGAGCCGCAATAGCAGGGTTCGTTGGGTTTTATTTTTGGTTGATCGCGGACGAACGGGGTGTGTCTTGCGGCTTCGGCGCCGGCGACCTCGGCACCGGCCATTGCTCCGGTGAAGGCCATGCCGGCGGCTTGGCGGCGGGCTCGCTGCTGTTCGAGGCGGGCGAGGCGTTCCTGTTCTTCCTGTTCGTCCTGGTTGACGATCTGGAGGTGGAACAGGGCTTTGGTGGTGTTCGTGTCGATGCGGTCGAGCATGTCCTGGAACATTGTGAAGCTCTGTTTTTTATATTCCACCAGCGGATCTTTCTGTCCGTAGCCTACCAAACCGATGCCCTGTTTTACCTGATCGATCGACGCGAGGTGGTCTTTCCACTGCGAGTCGATAATGTTCAGCATGATGTAACGTTCATAGGCACGCAGGCTGTCTTCACCGGCCAGTTTTTCTTTTTCGGCGTAGTTGCCAGAGGCCTCTTTCCAAATAGCTTCTTCGATCTCAGTCGGGTTCATTCGCTTGAAATTGACATCGGCGTCGCGGGCCGGATCGAGAGCGTAAATACTTTCGATTTCAGCCGCGTATGTTTCAACATCCCATTTGTCGGGCCCAACTTCGAGCGTCAGGAAATGTCCGGTCAGGTCGTGCAGCAGGTCGCGCGCTACGCCGGTTTCGCCGAGAAGATAATCGCGATGTTCGGGTTCGAACATCAACTGGCGCCGCAGGCCGTAAATAGTTTCACGCTGTTTGTTCATCACGTCGTCGTATTTAAGGACGTGTTTGCGCGTTTCGAAGTTGCGGGCCTCGACGGCTTTTTGGGCACGTTCGATCTGACGCGACACGGTCTTCGATTCGATCGCGACGCCTTTTTCCATCCCGAGCCATTCCATCATCGAACGTACCTTGTCGCCGGCGAAGATGCGCATCAGGTCGTCTTCCAATGAAAGGACGAAGCGCGAAGAACCGGGATCGCCCTGGCGTCCGGCACGGCCGCGGAGCTGGTTGTCGATACGACGCGATTCGTGCCGCTCGGTGCCGAGGATGTGCAGACCGCCGGCGGCGACGACCTCCTTATGTTCTTCGGCGACGACGGCTTTGGCCTTTTTCAACTGCTCTTCGAACTGCTCGGGCGTCGCCTCGTCGGGGTTGATCTCCATCTTTTTAAGATAAGAGTTCGCCAGAAATTCGGGATTGCCGCCGAGCAGGATATCGGTGCCGCGGCCCGCCATGTTGGTGGCGATCGTAACCGATCCCTTTCGGCCCGCCTGGGCAATGATCTCGGCTTCGCGTTCGTGATATTTTGCGTTAAGGACGCTGTGTGGAATGCCCATCGCCTTTAATTTTTCGGCTACCAGCTCGGAATTTTCGACCGATACAGTACCGACCAAGACGGGACGTCCCTCGCCGTGCAGCTCCTTGATCTCATCGACGACCGCATCCCATTTTTCGGGCAGCGTGCGGTAAATCATGTCGGACGTGTCCTTGCGGACCATCGGCATATTGGTCGGGATCTGGACGACGTCCAGCGAGTAGACGGTGCCGAATTCTTCCGCCTCGGTTTCGGCCGTACCGGTCATGCCGCCGAGTTTTTCGTACATACGGAAATAATTCTGCAGCGTGATGGTCGCGAGTGTCTGGTTTTCGCGTTCGATCTTGACGCCTTCTTTTGCTTCGACGGCCTGGTGCAGTCCGTCGGACCATCGGCGGCCCTGCATGAGGCGGCCGGTGAAATCGTCGACGATGATGACCTCGCCTTCCTGCACGACGTAATGATGATCGACCTTGTACAGCGTGTGCGCTTTCAATGCCTGCTCGACGCAGTGCAGCAAGTCCATGTTCGCTGGGTCGTAAAGGTTCGCGACGCCGAGGAGTTTCTCGGCCTTTGTCACGCCCTGTTCGGTCAATACCGATGAGTGGTTTTTTTCGTCCAGCAGGTAATCGCCGGTCGTTACTTTGGTCTCTTCGTCCTTGTGACCGCGTTCGAGCTTTGGAATGATCTCGTTCGCGAGAAAATATTTGTCGGTCGCATCATCGGTCGCGCCGGAGATGATGAGCGGAGTTCGGGCTTCGTCGATCAGGATCGAATCGACCTCGTCGATGATCGCGAAGTAATGATCCGGCTGGACGAGCGATTCGACATCGAACTTCATATTGTCGCGAAGATAATCGAAGCCGAACTCGTTGTTCGTGCCGTAAGTGATATCGCACGCATATGCGTCACGGCGTTCGACATCGTCCATATCGTTCTGGATGCAGCCGACGGACAGGCCGAGGAACTGATGGATCTTGCCCATCCATTCGGCGTCGCGCGATGCGAGATAATCATTGACCGTCACGACGTGCACGCCGCGGCCGGTCAGGCCGTTGAGATAAGAGGGAAGTGTCGCGACCAGCGTTTTACCTTCGCCCGTGCGCATCTCGGCGATGCGGCCCTGGTGAAGGGCGACGCCGCCGATCATCTGCACGTCAAAATGCCGCATTCCAGTAACGCGTTTCGAGCCCTCGCGAACGGTGGCGAAAGCTTCTGGCAGAAGCTGGTGCAGGATTTCCTGCTCTTTTTCACGACGCTCGGTCTTGTCGGTGATCCCTTCAAGAGCGGCGGCGATGCGTTCTTTGAACTTGACCGTCTGCGCCTTTAATTCGTCATCCGACATCGCCTGCACTTTCGGTTCGAAGTCGTTGATCTGTTGAATGGTGGGTTTTACTTTTTTGAGAAAGATATCGCTCGATGAGCCGAATATCTTTTTAACTAATTTATCCGCAAATTTGTTCGTTGCCATGATGGTTCCTTTTTGTAAGAGCCGGTCGCCTAGTTGTCAGTAGCCCGCACACGTTAGTAAGGGCTCATGTTGAGCATAGAGAAAGATCGATGTTTTTATCGACCGCGTACAGCCTCAAGTTCCTCCGCGTTGAAGGGTGATCGCGTTGAGCCCTTACTCACGTGCGGGCTGCTGACGCGGCGTGCCGTTGACTCTGATTAGTTAGCTTTCGATTTAGGCGAGTCGAAGAATGGAAAGTTTGAAATATCGCTCCGGTTTCGCCGCTACTTTGCTTCATTGGCGAGCAGCTCATTTAGCGCGGCACGGGGAAGGCGGGTAACGAGAATTACTTTTATGCTGTCTACCTCGGACGTTGTTTTCTCGGCGATCTTCCGAACTCTGGCAGACTTTGACTTCTTCGAGAGGGACTCTAAGAAGTTCGTTAATTCCGTATGAAGTTTGTTTGCACCGGTTTGATCCGCAGTGGCAATTGAAACGCGGAACTCAAATAGCGAGCCGTCCGACTGCAGACGCACATTCACGGTCTCGGGCCACTTCGAATACTTCTCGCCAGCCGAAGCGTTGACCTTTTCATCGATCAATTTACGAGCCAAAGACAGAGCGGAAGCTTCAAAAAGTCCACCGTCCGGGGATTCAAGGTTGCCAAAAGCCAGATACTGCGGCTGGTTTTTCTCGTCGAAAGAAAGGTCTTCAAGGGCGTAATCGAGTTTACTATTCCACGTAAACTTTTCTTCTTTTGAATAGTTCTCAAGATTAATTATCAACCGGAGAATGTCGTCTACAAACGAAACCTCTCCGGCGGCCGGATCTCTATCGAGATCGTCCTTGACCTCGATCTCGTCCGTGATCTCGAAATGCCTCGTCGTCGCTGCATGACCCAACACCGGCGTCGCACCCACGAGCACAAGGCCGAGATACACGCCGAGCGTGGCTAAAATGAGAACAGAATTGTTAAGTTTAGAATCTTTCAAACTACTTCTCTTCTTTCAGAAAGACCGGCGAAATTGAACCACGAGGTATTCGAGTGACAACGACAAGAGTATTATTCTCAACAGAAATCTTTGCGTTTTCCAGGGCAAGTTGTCCGACGCTTGCGTACTGTGGGTCAACGGGTTCATCACAACGACCTTGATCGATTGCTAACGAGTAGGCCGCAAGAAAAATGTCCGGTTCAACCCCTGCGAAGTTCAGCCTTAAAGTTGCGATGGTTTCAGCCGCATTCCGTTGGACCCTATATTCAAAACCGCTGGCGGATGTGAAGCCGTTGGCAAGCAATGAAACACTCTGATCCAAATCGCTTTTTACATCCTCATCTACCGGTAAAGGAGTCAAAAACCCCGATGACGGGTTGAGCAATCGAAAAGGGCGTTTGCCATCTTTGGTTGTCCACACAAGGTCCAGCCATCCGACCTTTTTTTCGGGAAAAGCCTCGAAGAGAGAATCCAAAACTTCGACATATTCCCAAACGCTGGCCGGATTGAACCAAAGCAGATTCTCTTTAGCACCGCGAACCGAGTCCTTTAGCATTTCACAGCTTTTCCGGCTACGGAGGTCAACCACGCCACCGTTTTTCGCGTGAAGATCAGCCTGGGCATAAGTCTGCGATGCAGAACCCAAAAGCACAAGCCCGAGATACGCGCCGAGCGTGATTAGGAAGAGAAGTGAGTTTTGAGCTTTACGATTGGTCAAACTTATTTGGTTGCGGTTGTGCTCTTTGCCGAATTCACGGCGGTGCTGTTTGGTTCAGTTTTCTCTTCTTTCGCTTCGGCAAGTTTTCGCTGAATCAATTCCTGCACTACGGGTTTCGGGAAGCTAAAATTCAGTATCAAGATCTTGCCTTCGCTGGTCGGGGCATTCGCGGCTTTGAGAAAAGTCTGCTCGTCACCTTTTGCCGCAGCCGCCGCGGCCTGCAATAAGAGTCCCAGACCACTCGCTATGGACTTTGCCGAGTTTTCAGAGGCTTTTTCAGAGCGAATATTCGCCACAAAGTCAGTTTCATTTTGCTCGATAGTGATGACGACTTTGCCGGATTTTATTTTGGTTTTATCGTCCAAACGGTCGAGGTAAGCATACCAGCCCGCGTCGCCGACGGCCAGAATCCAGTCCTGGGCAAGCTTTACCATTTCCGGATCGTTCGGAATCTTTGGATCGACCGGAACAAGCTTCGGATTTTTCAGGACCGTAGTTTTGCCGTCCTTCCCCAGACCAAGCGTTCCTTCAATGACGACCTTGAAAGACTTGTCGAGTTTCAGGTCTTTTGCCGTCACTTGGGCGACCGTGTCTTTAGCCCGGTCTTTTAAGGGTCGTTTGTTTATGAACACGCCAAACTGGTCCGCCTTTGCTTCGTCTACGGGTTCGGCCGGGTTTACCGGTGGGATTAGCGGTGTCGTAGGATTGGTGTTCGCTACGGTGGTGTCCTCAGGTTTTGCTCCATTCGTATTCGAATCCGACGGACGGCCCACCTTGCCGCCGCGGCCTTTTCTGGACGCAAACGTTCCTACTTTTGTTGACGGAGTGTCTTGAACCTTAAAAAGCGGCGAAGAATCGGAATCGTCCGTATAGGCATTCGGGTTGGCGGCCGGCGGGTTCGCTCGCTTCTTCAATATATCAGCGTTATTATTCGGCAACGGCGTATAGATCGGACTATTGATCCCTGGAAAACCGGTTCCGGTTGCGCCCGGCAAGCCGTTGGCGGCCTGCTGCTGCAGCATGGCATATTGGACCGGGTTGGCGATCTGGAAATAGCCCTGCGGATAATCAAGCGGAATATTGTCGGGCGTTTCGATTATGTACGTGATCTCGTCGTCCGGCGACAGTTCGGTGCGTTCGTACGCAACGTCAGCGTATTCACGTTCCGTCCCGAAAAGGACGGCACCGACATAGGCCATATCCACGACCTGGCAGACGCGGCCGACCCACGGGCTGTCACAGCCGCGGGCGGTGAGTACGTTGGTTTGGGACACCACCGCCAGAAAGGCGAGGTTTAGTACGGCCGATATCGCCAGCACCTTGTAAAGGGTCTGAGCCGAAAACCAGCTCTTGATCTCGTAATTATAAAAAAGCTCGCCCGGCTGTGAAATAACAGTCGGTTCGGTCGCTCTATCGTATGATTCCTGCTCGAACATAGTAATAATGACGCGAAAAAGTCTTATTCAGCCGATACTGCCTGCCGTTAGGCTTAGACGCACTGCACCTAACTCGCGTTGCGGTGCAAATGAAAATTTTATCATTTCGGGGCGGTAAATAATAGTTCCAATTTCTTATGCCGAAGCCCGCGCGTTAGCAAGAGCGTAAAGCTAAGGTTGGATGTTACGCCCTTGCTTACGCGCGGGCTTCTGCATGGACAATGGCCCTTTAAGTACTTAGAATTCAACATATGCCGCGTTCCAAACAGGACCGTTATCGTAAAAATAAAGGTGGATCGCGTTCCACCCAGCATTCCCAAAGAGAACGAACTGATAAACGCCGTCTTGCAGGCGAGAGTTCCGTCGAAACCGTTTTTCGCGAGCCTTCGCCGGCCCAGAAACGGGCGGTCGAAGAGCTTCTCGCCGGAATTGGCGTTCCCGAACAAAAACCACTAAAACCCGACGATTTTCAGCTTGAAGCCCTGGCGGCGATAGAGACCGAAGACGTTTTAGTCACCGCACCGACCGGAAGCGGAAAAACGTGGATCGCCCGCGAAGAGATCCGTCGGCTGTTGGCGGCCGGAAAACGCGCGTGGTACACAACGCCTCTTAAAGCCTTGACCAACTCGAAATACGTTGAATTTTCAACTGAATTCGGGGCCGAGAATGTCGGCATTTTGACCGGCGACCGGAAAGAGAACGCGGATGCTCCGTTGATCGTCGGGACGACGGAGATATTCAGAAATCAGCTTTTCGACGCACTTAGGACCGGCGAACAGGTAGAAACGGATTTCGTTATTCTCGATGAGGCACATTACCTTTCGGACGAAGAACGCGGGCATGTGTGGGAAGAGACCATTATTCTGACGCCGCCGCGGATAAGAATGCTGCTGCTCTCGGCCACGGTCGGCCGCGCGGAACAGTTTGCAAGGTGGATAGAAGATGTTCGCGGGACGCGGGTTCGAGTGATAAATCGTGCCGGCTCGCGGCCGGTCGAACTGCGGGCCGCGTACCTTTCGCACCGGCTTCAGCTTTTTCCGCTGTTCAATGAAGACGGAAGCTTCAACCGCGACATCGAACAATTCACGCCGGAGAGAAATCGGAGTTTTAGGCGACGGCGATAAATGCAGAAGCCCGCGCGTTAGCAAGGGCGTAACATTCAACGTTGCTCATTACGCC
>JABFSB010000230.1 GCA_013140875.1 Acidobacteriota bacterium | reverse complement strand
TCCTAGTCCTAATGAGCGTTCGTCCTCGTTGTACTGAAATGACAAATACCGGTGTTTTGTCGCGGGCATTGAGTACGCGGTTACTTCCGTTCCGGCGGGTGCGGCGACCGAGCGTTGCTGAATCACAACCTCCGGGTCCTCGAACGGACGCAGGGTCACCTTGCCGAGATATGTGTTGAGGAATGAGCTCCAACTCCGGCCGGCACCTTTCCCGACGAATTCGAGGCGTTTGTAGTATTTTTCGGACGCTTTGTACGTGACGTACGACCAAGGGAAGAAGAGAGCAATACCATTGGAGTATTGATATCTTCCGCCGCTAAATCCGCCGAGAATAACCGCATTTTTTAGTTCCCTTAGAACGGCGTCGCACGCCTGTTCCACCTTTTGCAGGATCGGCTCCTCGTCGCGGCCAAGATCCTTTGCCAGCGAGATGCACTCGGCCTGCAGCAGCTCGCAAAAATCCCCAAGGTCCACATTTTGATCGTACATGTACGACTGGCATTTCCAATGGACTTGAAGCACCGCGCGTTCCATATGCCGATAAATGCGGCTTCCCGGATCGGCAAAACACTCGATCAAGGTATCGGACAATCTCTCGAACTCGGTGTTCAGCGCATCGAGCTTGTTCATGTCCCACGCCGCCATATCGACCGAAACTCCGCCGACCGTGAACGAGTCCTGGCTCTTGATAAACCGCGAGACAAAACGTTCGGCGACATCGTTATCGTCGAGCGGCGTAAAGTCGCGCGCAAGCGACCCGAGTATCTTTGCGTAGGTCCAACCGGCGCTCGGAACGCTTCCTTCCGACGCGATCATCGTCTTTGCGGCGTTTTTGAACTGATAACCGACCTCGAGCATTCCCATCACACAGCTGTCGAAGCCCAAAATATCGAGCGGCTGGCCGATCAGCACGGTCGACCGGCGGCGGGCGGCATCGGGGTCTGAATCGAATCTGTGGTCCTTTTCATTTTCGAGGTCCATACCGTGTACTGTTTCGGCGAGCTGTTCCTTGTTTCTCGTAAGCCTGTCGATCAGCAAAAAAAGGTCCGCCATTGTCATAGTTTTGCCGGAAGTTTCATCTCGAAACAGGCCCGGATCCTCAAAACCCAATGAGTGGCCCGAAAAAATCAACCCATAGCGGTCGGCACGGCGGCCGCGTTTGATATTGTCTCCCGTTCCAACCTCGACTTTGTTCAGGCACCAATCGACAAAATTCAGTACCGAACGATAGTCCGCGGCGTTTTCGTTTCGCTTTTGATCGACCCGGTAGAGTTTGTTCGGTACTTTGAATGAGCGAACATGTTTCGGATTCGAGGAGTCGGAGAAATCGCAGTATAGGGTTGGGATCGAGTCCGAATTCCCGTCATAGTAAACGAATAGATTCGTTCCGTTCGCCTCTTCGCCCGCGATCCCTTTTATTTGCTCCATAGCATGTGCCATATCAACACTTAGGTTGTTATCGCCCGCCAAATAGATCATTATCGTCCACTCTTTCTGGTTCATTTCTTTTCAGGTCTCCTTCAAATACGGGATATTGCGCCCTCCTCCGGCAAAACCGGAATTTGGCTGTACACAAAACGCCCCCGACTTATTCGTATGCAGACACTATAAGGCAAAACGAATAGGCTGCAAAATCCGATCGTATCTAATAAGGTAAGCGATATTTCTGAAAGATTAGGATCGTTTGAGAGAGAAGGTCCGAAAACGCCGGAGGGCTGTCTATTCCAGCCGGCCCCGCAGCCAGGCCCGAGCCATCTGCCATTCGCGTGTGATGGTCACTCGAGAAACGCCAAGCACGTCCGCCGTTTCATCAAGGGTCATTCCGGCAAAATACTTCAGTTCGACGATCCGGGCCTGCCGTTCGTCGAAGGCCGCAAGAGCATTAAGGGCTTCATCGAGGGCGACCAAATCCACGCTCGTCTGGCTGGCCGCTACTTTCAGTGCGTCATCGAGCGGTAGATTTTCATTCTTTCCGCCCCTCTTGTCACGTTTTCTGGTTCGAGCATGGTCGACCAGTATTCGTCTCATCGCCTGAGCGGCGACCGCAAAAAAATGGTTGCGGTCCTCCCATTCGATCTCGCGCTTGTCCACCAGCTTGATAAAAGCCTCGTGGACCAGGCCTGTGGGTTGAAGCGTGTGGTCGGGACGCTCGTGTTTTAGATAGGCGAAGGCCCTGCGGCGCAGATCGTTGTAGACGTACTTGATCAGTTCGTCAAAGGCTTCCGCATCGCCCTGCCGCCACTTCTGAAGAAACTTCGTAATCGGCGGCTCCGTTTCCCGATACTCGTCCATTGCGACGATTGTACACCAGACTTCACGCAAAAATTTTCAATGTCGGCAGAAAAAATTGACCCTGTCCGCGGCGTTTTGCCGCTTATTAGGGTGAAAGGCCGATGCGGCCGCCCAGGTAGCGTATTTTTCGGAATGCCGGGCCGGGCGTCGGGTGTATTGTTATTGTTCCGGTGTTCCTGATAATCTCAGGGTGTTTATCCGGAATTCGGTCTAAAAATGCGATGACATCTGAAAGATGGAACAAAATAAAAACGCTTTTTCAGGAGGCAGAAGGCCTTCCGGCGGACGATCTCTCCGCCTTTCTGGACCGGAATTGCGAGGGTGACGCGGAATTGCGGGCCGAGGTCGAAAAGCTGATCGCGGCCGGCCAATTAGAGGACGAATTCCTGCAGAATTCCGCCATAGCCGAGGCCGCAAGCCTCTTTGAAGGCGAACCGACAGCGGGAATCGGGTCCGCCCCTTCGGAAGTCGCCCCGCCCCGCTTTCAGGCAGGAATACTCCTCAAGGAGCGATATGAGATAATTCGACTCCTCGGCAGAGGCGGAATGGGCGAGGTCTATCTGGCCAGCGATCGTCGCATCAACCGGAATGTAACGATCAAGGTCCTGCATTCCGAATTGGTCGCAAACAAGGAAAGCCTGGGCAGGTTTGCGGTCGAGACACAAGCGGTGTCGGCACTCAATCACCCGCACATAATGACGATCCATGAGTTCGACAGTGCCAACGAAGATACACCTTTCTTCGTCGCCGAATATGTCGATGGACGCCCGCTGAATCATCTGATCGGACCGACGCTGGAATTGCAAAAGGCCCTCGACATCGCGATTCAGGTCACGTCGGCCCTCTCGGCGGCCCATGAAGCCGGGATCATTCACCGCGATATCAAGCCCGAAAACATAATGGTCAGACGTGACGGTTATGTTAAGGTGCTCGATTTCGGCCTCGCAAAACTCGCTCAAAATCGGCCAACCTCACCGAATTCGGGATCGGAAGACCAGACCATTGCCCTGCTTCGAACAAAACCGGGCATGGTAATGGGCACGGCCGCATATATGTCGCCGGAGCAGGCCCGCGGTCGTCGCGTCGACGCCCGGACCGACATTTGGAGTTTGGGCGTGGTGATTTATGAAATGCTCACCGCACACCGGCCGTTTACGGGCGAAACACAGGCCGATCTCACCGTTGCGGTGCTTCGCAGCGAACCTGCTCCGATTTCGGATTACGTGTCCGGGGCACCGCCCGAACTTGACTGGATAGTTTCGAAAGCATTGTCGAAGGAAGTCGAAGGACGCTATCAGACATCCGCCGAACTTCGGGCCGACCTCGAAAAGGTCAAAAAAAAGATCGAATTCGACGAGAGCCTGAGCCGTTCCGGAAAGGCCCTTTCGGGAAAAGATCGGATCACCGATCAGGACAAGTTCACGGCCCTTGAGCCGGGTGCCTTGACGGACGCGGCGGCGGCGCGGCCAACCAGCGACGGACAAAACGGCCAAGCCGGGCCGACTTCGTTCCTGTCCCTGCCCGGCGTCGAAGTTTTTTTTCAGCAGGCAAAAGCCAAAAAGATTGGTTTTTCGGCGATTGCACTGATTGTGGTCGGGCTGATCTCGGTCGGACTGTACTTTGT
>JABFSB010000420.1 GCA_013140875.1 Acidobacteriota bacterium | reverse complement strand
CCTCCAAATTACCTGTTACAGACCACTGAAAGGCAAAAAAAAAACAGGCTGACCGAAACGATTTCGGCAGCCTTTTTTTTCGTGTTCGATGGTGCCGTCTACAAGATTTGAACCTGTGACCTATCGCGTGTGAAGCGAGTGCTCTACCACTGAGCTAAGACGGCTGAAGTTTAGATGGACGGGTCGTTTTCGTTGGCTTTTTCGCCTTCCTTGGCTTTGATGCCGCCGAGTGCCGAGCTTGTGAAGAAGAAGCGGTTGCCGGTTGCGGTAATGCCTGTAGAAACCTGTGGATCGGCCCAGATCTTGTACGATGCCGGAGCCGAACTAGACGGTTCGATAATCTCCATCGTAAATATATAACCGTTGACGACGGGAGCATCGCCGGCGTATTGCGCGTCAAGCGCTCCTCTGGCAATCAGTTGATCGAAAGTACCAAATCTGCCTCTATTCGACGATGCGTATTGTGCCTGGAACACCCGCATACGGTCGAGTACCTGTGTAGCTGCCGTCTCATTACCGGCTTTGATCATTGCACCCCAGGCGATACTGCCGACGCCGATCAAGAGGCCGATGATGGCGATAACGATCATGAGCTCGATCAGGTTAAAACCACGCTGATCACTAAAACGTTTGCGTAAATTCATATATTTATGGCGAAAATACCCTGACTATATATTCACGTGCCGGCAGAGGTGAAGTTTCAAAATTTTAGTCGGTTTTAGAGTAAATTTGCAAACGTCGGGCTTTTCCGCATCTTCATTCTTCCGTTGCGCCTTTTCGGGAGGAAAGAGATTTCCCGCAAAGGCGCAAAGAAAACAGCAAAAGCAAACGGGCAATGAAGTTAGCAAAGTTTTTGGTGCGGGCGGCATCAATTATTGTGTAAAATATTCTATGGACGCTTGTGGTCCGCCCCTTCGCCTAAATGAGAGACTGGATCGTCAACGAAACCCGCGTTCAGACCGAAGATATTCTGCTGCATTTCGATCCCGCGGAAAAGATCGCCGAGCTTCAGCGGGCGATCGAGAGCGTGATCCGCGGCAAGTCCGAGACCGTCAAGTATGCTCTCGTCGCATTGTTCGGCAAAGGGCATTTGCTGATCGAGGACGTTCCGGGCATCGGTAAAACTACTCTTTCCAATGCTTTGGCACGTGCGCTTGATCTTTCGATCCACCGGATACAGTTCACCTCCGACCTTTTACCGTCCGACGTGATCGGCCTTTCGATCTTTGACCAGCACACCGGCGATTTTGCCTGGAAGCCCGGGCCGATCTTCTCGAATGTAGTTATCGCGGACGAGATCAACCGCGCGACGCCGAAAACGCAGTCCGCCCTGCTCGAAGCGATGGCCGAAGAGCAGGTGACGGTCGAGGGCATTTCGCGCGGTTTGCCGCTGCCGTTTATGGTCGTGGCGACGCAGAATCCGTCCGAGCACCACGGCACTTATCCGCTGCCCGAATCACAGCTCGACCGTTTTATGCTGCGTGTCCACATGGGCTACCCAAGCCAGGACGACGAGCGAAAAATGCTCTTTGACCGGACAGAAGTCAATCCACTGGATTTCGTCCACCCGGTTATGTCGGGCGACGACGTGAGCGAGCTTCAAAAGCTTGCGTCGCAGGTCCGCGTCGATCCGGCATTGATCGATTATTTACTGGAGATCGTCGCCGCGACCCGAGCCAACGACCATCTCGAACTCGGCGTCAGCCCGCGCGGCACCCTCGCCCTGCATCGCTCTGCTCAAGCGCTAGCTTTGATAGAGGGCCGAGATTACTGCATCGCCGACGACATCAAACGCCTCGTCATCCCGTGTTTCGCCCATAGAATTATTATCAATTCCCGCTCCGCCGGGTTGAAAAATAAGACTCGTGAGGCGGAGCAGATATTAAACGAGATTTTGTCGAAAGTGGCCGTGCCGATTTAGGCCGTCGCGTGTAGAATTTGTGTGATGGATTTCGAATGGGACAGTAAGAAGGCGGCCGAAAACGAAAGAAGCACAGTGTCACGTTTGAAGGGCAAGTTTGGCGTTCTTCGATGAATGGGCGATAGAGGAGTTCGATGAGGCCCATTCCGACGATTCGGAGCACCGTTATGTTTTGATCGGTCTCGCTGAATATAATCTTTTGCGTGTTGTTTATACTGTTCGAGACAAGATCAGGATCATTAGCGCAGAAAAAGCTCGCCCATATGAGGAAAAGGCTTATAATTTGAACCGAAATGAACAAGACCGATGAAAAATTGATCGAGGTAGAGGTCACCGCCGGAGATATTGAAATTATGCGGGCACAAGGTGTTGAAGAATCTGATCTTCCTGCTCTGGGCATAAAGCGATATCGGCCCGCCCGCCACATTATTCGCGATAAGGTCGCGATTTTGCTGGACGCCGATATCGTCGAGCACTTCAAGACGAACTCCGATTCTGATGAATTCTACCAAGCGCAGATAAACAAGGCCTTGAGGCAGGTTATTGAGTCGCGACGGGCGTGATTCGAACCAGAAGGGTACGCCGAGATGGTCGAACTCTACTTTGGGGAGCCCGCCTTAGTTTGGGCTACTGCGGTTATCCTCGTCGCGGTAGTCTCGTTTCTACCGCTTCTGATTGCGTTTTCACTTAAACGATTCGTGCGATGCGCTCAAGGAAAAGCCCGCAATGGAGTGTAGATGAATTTTCGCGATTTAGGCCAACTCTTCAGCCTACGCGACATCAGGAATGCCGCGCTTGGGCTGGTTGTTGTTCTTGGTGGCATTGGGCTTTCGGGGTTGACGGCGTATGCCCATTTGAATGGGAACACGCGGCTTGCGGGTATCTCGGCAGGGGCTTCGCTGGTTTTTGTTCTTTTGATACTGATCTTCGTGGTTCCGCCGCTGGCCCGGAACGCGAGCAAGGAAGCTTCGCAGATGAACTTGCCGTTCGAGTTTACGGCGGGCGGAGCAGTGATGCTCGGGCTGTTGATGATCGTGGGATTTTCCGCATGGAACAGCGGAAATAACCTGCTCTTTCTTGTCCTGTCATTCCTTGCCGCGGCGATGATCGTCGGTTTTTTTGCCGGCAATTTATGTCTAAAGAAGCTCGATGTAAAGATGCGGTTTCCCGAGACGATCTTCGCCGGACAGGAAACACCTATACTTGTCAGCATCCACAACCGCAAGCGGCTGTTTCCCAGTTACTCGATCGTCGCCGAGGTACGCGGACGGCAACGCGAACGCTCGGCCTATTTCGACGATCTGAATCAGATATTGCCAAAGTGGCTTGCCGAGCGGCTGTCGCGGGCCCCGATTGTCCGCCGAACACTCAGCTATTTTGTACATATTCCGCGGAACAGTTCGATCGAGAATAAGAACAATCACATTTTCCCCTCACGCGGCCGGTTCGTCATCAAGGATTTCGAGCTTTCGACCAAATTTCCGTTCGGATTCTTTCGCCATCGACGTCGTTTGGCGGCGAAAGAGACCGAGCTTATCGTTTTCCCGAAGGTAGAAAACGTTTCACCGGCCGTGATGTCGATTCCACTGGACGCCGGCCGCCTCGCCGCCGATAAGCGCGGGTCGGGCCAAGACCTCTTGTCGATGCGCGATTATCAGCCGAATGACGACCTGCGGCGGATCGACTGGAAAGCGACGGCCCGAGCCCGGCACTTGATGGTGCGTGAATTTGCGGCCGAGGACGAGCAAAAGGTGACGGTATATTTCGACACGCGAATGCCGGCCGAAACAGTCAAGCCGATGACGCTGCGCCAGAGAATAGATGCTGAAAACTCAGGAAAAGAAGCGGACAGGTCGCCGAGGTTCGAGGCCGCCGTTAGCCAGGCCGCTGCAATTACGGCACATTTCTGCAACACCGACGCCGAAGTTCGCCTGATCACTCCGGGCGAAACCGGCGGATTCGGCACCGGCAGCCGCCACCTGATCGAATGCCTGCGGCGACTTGCCGTGATCGAACCGGCAATGCAAAAGTCCGGCGAACACCGGCCGATCGAGAATTTGGACGAATTCCTCGACGACCCGTCCGAAAGCCACAATCTATTCATCACATCCGCAAACCACGGTGACCTTTCGCTCCCGCCCGCGACCCAGATTATAGAATTCTGAGCGGCCCGCTCGCCTCTCTCATTCTTCGTTTCTCTTATTCCTCTTCTTCCGTGGTTAGATTTTTTTATCCACCGAAGAAGAGGAATAAGACGAAAAGAGACAGAAGCGACGCAGCGTAATCTTTGCGTTCACAGCGTTTAGCGAAAATGCAGAAGTCTGCGCGTTAGCAAGGGCGTAGCATTCAACGTTGAGATTAAGCCCTTCCTAAGGGTCGGGCCTCCGCATTTCCGATACAGCAAAATTGTCTGATCTGTCATAAAATAGCGTCCGACGGTGTATTTAGTCTGAAAGGCATTGATAAATGCTGAAAATGAGCGATTCGACCGAAATCTTTGTGGACATAATGTCCGAACAATCAGCGACCGCTGCCGCTACAGAGACAATCGAATTTGATGAGGCATTTACGCTTCACCATAGGACTGTCTTTCGCGCGGCCCGATCGGTGGTGCATGACTGCGGCCTGGCCGAGGACGTGACGCAGGAAGTGTTTATTCGGCTGTATAAACACATGGATTCGATAAAGGATGCCGAGATGCTGCGTCCGTGGCTTATCAGGGTCGCCCTGAACGTAGCCAAAAACACGTTGAGAGGCAATATAAGGGCGAACACGAGGGACGAAAATTACGTCAAAGAAACAGTTGAAGCCTCGGTTTTTTCAGTCGAAAGCGAGTTTGAGCAGCAGGCGGGAGTCACTGAGATAAATCGGGCGCTGACAAAGATCAAAGAACCGCTGAGAAGCTGCCTTGTTTTGAAACAACAGGGCTTGTCCTACCGGGAGATCGCCGAAAGCCTTTCACTGAATGAAGCCAGCATTGGAACTTTTGTAGCAAGGGCGCGTCAGGAATTTATGAGGTTTTACGGTAAGATCGGGAGAGATGTGTTATGAGCGAAAAGTGTTTTGAAATAGGTGCTATACAGGCCTTTTTAGACGGCGAAACGACGCCGGAGCTTTCGTTCGCCATAACCGAGCATTCGGCCAAGTGCGATAGCTGCGCCCTTCTTATAGCCGAGGCCGAAGAAGAGAACGCACAGGTCTTTGCAATGCTCGACCGCGAGTTGAACTCGCTCGTGCCGACCCAGCGGCTTTGGAGCAATATCACTGTTGCCCTTGCCGAAGAAAGGAACCAGGCCTCGTTCTGGGACAAGGCAAGAGGCTACGTTTTTGCATTGTTCGCAAATCCATCGCTCGGCGTTGCCGCCAGTGTTTTGGTCGTTGCCGGATTGTTTGCCGCAGTTTGGAGTTTGAAGTCACCGGTAACGAACGGTCCGGGAAGTGATGTTGTTGCCGTGAATACGGCCCAGCCTCAGGTTCCGCAGACTGGACGTACGGAAAAGGTCAAT
This sequence comes from Acidobacteriota bacterium, assembly GCA_013140875.1. Classification (GTDB taxonomy): domain Bacteria; phylum Acidobacteriota; class Blastocatellia; order Pyrinomonadales; family Pyrinomonadaceae; genus OLB17. The sequence continues at coordinate 7,079 of JABFSB010000420.1, read as the reverse complement.
ACGACGGTGAGTGGCGGCGACCCGGTGTCGCCCACATCGAACGATCCGGTCCGTGTCAGAGAGACAAATTTTTCACCGCGTGATCTCAAGAACTTGGTTTCGAATGCGAATCATTCTGCCGCGGACCAACCCGTGAAGCCGGTACACGCGGTCGTTCGCGAGCCCGCTGCCGAACAGTATCTTCCCGGTGAAGAAAGCTATATCAAGACGATCTCGAACCTCAAGCAAAACGTCGACGGTCGCAAGGACCTGATCCTTGACCCTTCGTCGCGAATGGCTTATGAACGCGACATCGCCGTTGTCAACGATTCGATCAAGCGGATGAAGGACGTGGTTAGAAAAAATCCGAAGAATCAAGCCGCCAAGCAGGTACTTTACTCTTCGTATCAGAATAAAATCGACCTGTTGAATTCGGTCGTCGAACGCGAAGAGCTTATGGCCGCGCTCCAATAGAATGGGCCATTACATTTAGGTAGATGCCAAAAAGGATTTCAAAATTAGGGATATGCACGGTATTGGTGTGCTTCACAGTCGTGGGCGTAATCAGCGTCGCGGCCCAAATCGTCCCGCCTCCAAAACCGCCTAAAGTCGAGGTTAAGCCAAAGCCGGAAAAGAAAACCGAACCTGAAGCTCCTCCCGAAAAGCCGGAAAAGCCAAGCAAATATTACGGCCGTGGAACCACCGAAAAAGCTCTTGCGGTCGACCCGAACGTCAATATTAAGATTCCTTGCATACTACAAGGCCGCGTGACAGTAAATGGTTGGGACCGAAATGAAATCCGTTTGTTCATCCGCAATGGAAGTGACGCTAAGTTTCGCGTGTTGGAGAAGGATCCGAAATCGGTAAAGCCGGTGTGGGTACTAATAGCGAAACAGGCCGCTGACGTTGAAGGTTCAGAATGTCTTTCCGGCGACCGAATTGATATCGAAGTGCCTTACGGCGCGAGTCTATCGATCACGGGCAAACGGACGGAGGCACGTATCGACTCGATAAAAAAGATTAATTTAGAGAGTGTTGACGGGAACGTAGCTTTTCGTAATATATCGGGAGGCATCTCGTCCAGAACGTATAAAGGTTCGGTCACCGTGGAAGGTTCAGGCGGTGAAATTTCGCTCGAAACTACCGAAGGGAATGTTAACGCTTACGGAGTTAGCCCCGGAAAAGTCGGAGATGTTTTTAGGGCTAAAACCAACAGTGGAAGGATCACTCTGCAGAACGTTGAACATCGACAAATAGTCGCCGATTCGGTAACCGGTGAGTTAATTTTCAGAGGTAAGTTCTTGCCCGGTGGATTATACGCTTTGACTACCACAGCCGGGTCGATTGCCTTGGCAATTCCCGTTGACTCCTCTTGTCGTGTTTCGGCCTTGTATGGCGGCACTTTGGATTCATCAATACCGTTTAAAACGGTCACGAAGAATATCTCGCCTGCGGGAAGTTCGTTGAATGCGGTAATGGGCGACGGGGCCTCGACAGTAAAACTTACCACTCACAACGGAATGATTCTTATTTCGAAACTTTGAAATTGCTTTGCTCAGAACTCCACCAAACTTCTTCCTGTTCGCTGTTCGAAAATAGCCGCCATTGATGGCGTTTCTTCCGAGCCTTCGTCACGGATAAGCCTTTCGATCCTCCACATCGGGAAAAAGTAATCGCTCATCGGCAGGTATGGCTCGTTGTTCACAATCGACTGGCACCAGTCGTCGAAATAGCTCAGGTCGATCCCTCGGACGAAAAGGCCCGTAGGAGTAAGGTCCTGAACAAGCCCAAGCAGCTTCTCTCTGGGCGTGTGAAGCACAAGAATCACGCTGTCGCCGATCTCTATCTTCATAAGCTTTTTTTCGTGTCAGCCGCCTAACGTTTTAACACGATAGCACGATCCGATAACAACATGACGTGGCCCAGGACCTCTGGTTTGATTGTGCTTGGGTTTATTCCTTTTTCGTTCTTAATTCCTCTTATTCTTCTCCTTCCGTGGTAATCATTTATCTTCTTGGTAAGCCGGATGTAAAAACAAAACCACGGAAAAAGACGAATAAGAGGAATTAAGAGGAACAAAAGCAGCCGTTGGCGGCGTTAGATTCTGATTTTCGGCGCGACTATTCTAAAATCTATCTATCGGTAAAGAGTAAGCACACGCGCCCTTCCGCGACCCGATAGGTTTAAATGCATATTTCGCGAGTCGAACTTGAGAATTTCAAATCGCACGGCGAGTCGGTGTTCGAATTCACGCGCGGAACGACGGCAATAGTTGGCGAAAACGGCGCCGGCAAAACCTCGATAATCGAGGCTATCGCGTGGGCGATGTTCGACACCCTTGAGTACAAAAAAGAAGAGATAGTCCGGCGTGGAGAAAAGAAAGCGGTTGTCCGAGTCACGTTCGAAAGCGGCCTGGACGAGCGTGAATACACGATCTATCGCGATACCGGAACCGGCTACCACATCTTCGACCCGCGTCTCAAAACACGCATTGCCGACAAGAAGGAAGAGGTTACCCGTTTTCTCTGGCAGCATCTCGGTATCGAGCCGGGAACCGATCTTGAGTCTCTTTTCAAACACGCGATCGGCGTTCCGCAAGGTACGTTTACCGCTATTTTCCTTGCCACGGCAGCCGAGCGGAAAAAGACATTCGATTCGCTGTTGAAGGTCGAAGAATACCGCCGCAGCTCGGACGAATTGCTCAAGACGGTTCGGTACGTCGATCAGCAGATCGTCGGCGTTGACATAAACATCGCTCGAGCTGAAGGCGAGATCGGCCGGATCGATTCTATCGAGGAAGATCGTAAAGTGCTGGCCGATTCAATCGAGCGTGAAGCCGAAACCGCCGGAACTTTGGATATCGAGATCGAAAGCAAGCAGACGCTGGTTTCAAAGCTGGATGAAATGGAAGCGAATGCCGTCCGCCTGCGGTCCGAGGCCGAAAGGCTTAGTGCGGAGCTAGCTCGGGCAGAGCTCATTTTAAAGCAGAGTGAAGGCGAACTTACGCGTTCCAGATCGGCCGCCGTTTTGATGGAGGATTCCCGAAAGGATGCGTCACATTATCTTGAGTCGATCGGGCGTTTAAAGGAGTTGGAACGCGAACGTGGTGTCCGACAGCTTTTGGCCGACGAGATGAACAAGACCGAGGCGGCTTTAACCGCCGTACACGCGGAGAGAAAACACCTCGACCAGGAGATTACGAAAATACAGAAGGCCCGTGCCGATATCGACGTGCTGTCGGGGCGGATCGCGGAACAGGAAACGCTGGAAGAAAGGCTCGACGCGGTACGCCGCGATCTGGCGAAAGCCGAGGCGGCGGCCGGCCAACTGAATGTGATGAACGAGCGGATCGCGGCGCTTCGTGAAGCATACAAAAGAACTTCCGACGAACTGATCTTGGCCCGCGAGAAATCGGGCGGCGCGGAGCAGCTCGAAACTTTGCAGAACCGCGAAGCCGCTTTGGTTCGTGAGATCGCGTCCGCGAACGCCGCGCTCGAACGCGATGAGCGTTTTCAAAACGAGATCAAAAACGGCCTATGCCCGATACTTTCCCAAAAATGCCTTAATTTAAAAGAAGGCGAGACGTTGGAGGGATTTATCTCGAGCCAGTTCGGAGAACTGCGCGCGCAGATCGGCACTCTGTCAGCGGAGCAGCGTAACGTTGGCGAGGCCCTAAAAACAGCACGCGAGGCCGAACGATCGGGTGCACAGATCGCAGGTCTCGAAACCAGATTGAAGGAGATCGGAGAGGAAGGCGTGAGATCGAGGGATCAGGTACTGGCGGTCGAGAACGATTCGAGCAGGTTAAGCGAGCTGAAAGTGGAGTTTGCCAAACTGGATACCGAACTGAAGGCGCTCGATAATCCGAAAGCGAAAGTCTCTTATCTCAAGCAGGAAATCGGCCGCGAGATAGAAATTCGGAACCAGTTATCGGCCAGCGAAAAGAACGCCGAACGGCTCGAAAGCGAACGGCGGCTGAGCGTCGAGAAGCTGGAAAACTACAAGGACCTTGACTCGTTGCTGACCGCGGCGGCCGATTCGCGCGACCGAACCGCCCAGGCCTATCGTGTTTTTGTTGCGAACGAGGACATGGCCGGGAAAGTCTCTGAGTTAGAGACAGCGTTTCGGTCGGCGGAAAAGGAGCGGTCGACGCTGGCGGAAACATCCGCCGCCGCGGCCAACGCGTCGGAGGCTGCCGCACGCGATTATGACCGTGAATCTCATTCGGCCGCACGCTCTGCTTTGCTGGACGTGCAAAAGAAACGTGCGGAGGTCGGCGTGATCCTTGGATCGTCCAGACGGCGGCTTCGGGAACTGGACGCCGACCTTGAGCGTCTATATTCAGTGAGAAAGTCGATGCAGGATGAATTTATCGAGCGTGAACGATTGAAACGGATTTCGGAAACCGTCGATTTTATCCGTACGACGCTTAAAGAAGCGGCACCGCTGGTCGCAAAAAATTACGTGCACCACGTTTCGCTCGAGGCGAACCAGTTGTTTCGAGAGATCGGCGGCAATGCCGAACGTACGCTAAACTGGGGCGATGATTATGCGATCACCCTGGAAGAAGGCGGCTATGACAGGCCTTTTCAGAGCCTTTCCGGCGGCGAACAAATGGCGGCTGCGATGTCCGTAAGGCTTGCGTTGCTAAAACAACTTTCAGACATTCGAATCGCCTTTTTCGACGAGCCGACTACGAACATGGACGCCGAACGCCGCGAAAATCTGGCAATGCAGATCAGCCAGATCAGCCATTTTGACCAACTATTTGTTATCTCGCATGATGATACGTTTGAAGGATATATGGACAATGAAGTGAGGGTTGGAGAGTAATTTTTAGACAGAATGGACAGGATATCAAGGATAGGTGCTCGCATCCTGCTCATCATGTGCATCCTGTTTTTAACGCTCTATGAAAAACGTAACGATAGTTTGCGATGGCTCCAGCCTCGGCAACGGAAAGGGAAATCCGCGTGCGGCGGCGGTTGCTGTGCTTGGGTTTAAAGGCCTTTGGAAGGCGGTCGGGGAGTATCTTGGAAACGCGACGAATCAGCAGGCCGAGATCGCGGCCGCTTCGCTGGGGTTGGAGAACCTGAAGGAGCCGTGTCGCGTGCGGCTGTTGTCGGATTCGCGTTATGTGGTCGAGACGATGGGCGGGACGTGGAAGCGTAAAACGAATCACGACTGGTGGCAACGGCTGGACAATGCCGCCGGCAAGCATGAGATCGAATGGGAATGGGTAAAGGGGCACAACGGACACGAGATACAAGAGATCGCCGACAAAGCAGCCCGCAAGATAGCCGCGTCCGGTGTTGTCGATTCGGAAATGTTGGACGATCTAGTTGTCCATATTGGTGTCGTTGAGATTTGAGTAGGGGAGTAGGGGAGTAGGGGAGTGTTGCGTAAGATAAACAGTTTCGTTAAGTACAGATTGGCGAGGGCGAGAAAAGGGCTCAGGCGTTTCCGACGTTCCGTACCCCTCCACTCCTCCACTCCTTTACTCCTCTACTTACTCGTCCTTCTTGTTCTCGACACGACGGCTCAACGCAGCGAGCAGGGGTGGATCTGGCAGAATCCTAAGCCTCAGGGCAATCCGCTGTTGTCGATCCACTTTGCGAAAGATAAACAGAACGGCTTTGCGGTCGGGGCCGATAATACGATCCTTCACACTCAGGACGGCGGTTTTAACTGGGAGAACCAGTCGGGCCCGACGGATGTTACCCTGTCGGACGTTTTCGTAAAAGACCGAAAAAATGCGGTAGCGGTCGGCACACGCGGTGCGATCTTTATCACCGATACCGGCGGCAAAGAATGGCGCCAGGCGAAGGCCGATGTAAAGGACCATCTTTACGGTGTCACCTTTGGCGGTGAAGAACTGAAAATGGGCTGGGCCGCCGGTACGTACGGCCGGATAATGCGAACATCCGACGGCGGGCTTACATGGACCGCTCTCGCTTCCGGAACCGATCAGCACATCTTGAAAATATCGGCTTTCGACGCGAGCAAGGTTGCGGCCGCGGGCGTAAACGGCCTCGTTCTCATAACCACCGACGGAGGCGACACGTGGCGTTCCTCCACGCCGTGCGGAGCGGTTGTGATGTCGGGTGCAAGATTTATAAATCCTGAAACCATCGTCGCGGCCGGATACGGCGGCTGCGTCGTTCGCAGTACGGACGGAGGAGAAACGTGGAATCGAGTTAACTTGTTCAGCCGGTCCGATCTTCTTTCGGTCTCGTTCTCGAATGAAAAGTCGGGGTCGATGACCGATGCAAACGGGCTTGTCTGGCTGACCGGCGACGGCGGGCAGAGCTGGCTGCCGTTCAATGTACGTACAAATCCCAGGCTTGCGGCAAACTATTTCGCCGATAAATTCACGGGATGGGCGGTCGGTTCCGACGGATTGATCGTGCGGACCGATGACGGCGGCTATACCTGGCAAAGGCTGACCGAAGGCGGACGTGAAGACGTGAACGACATTGCTTTTTTCGACAGTGAATACGGCGTAGCGGCCGGTGCAGGCGGCCGGATATGGATAACGAACGACGCCGGCACGAACTGGCTGCCGGTGCATTCGGACGTCTCGGCGAATCTGAACGCGATCCATTTCGTAAACGCCGACAAGGGTTGGATCGTCGGCGATCGCGGAACCGTTCTGCGGACGATCAACGGAGGTGCGAGCTGGGGCAAAGGCATATCGGGAACGACCGATGATCTGCAGGGCGTGTATTTTGTCGGCGAGAAAACAGGATTTGCGGTCGGGGCAAACGGGAAGATAATCCGCACTACGACGGGCGGGGCTTACTGGGAACCGATGGTGTCCAGCACGAACGCGTGGCTCGAGGACATCAAATTTATCAGCCCGAATAAAGGCATAATCGTCGGTGACGGCGGCACGATATTGGCGACGCTCGACGGCGGAACGACGTGGTCGAAGGTCAAAACGAACGCGGCCGAAAATATTTATGCCGTCAGCTTTTTTGATGAAAAAATCGGGACCGCGGTGGGTGCCAACGGGTTGATCCTACGCACCGCTGATGGCGGTTTGAGCTGGACGGACGTGGAATCGCCGTCGCGGGCAAATCTCTTTGCCGTAGCGTCGT
>JABFSB010000018.1 GCA_013140875.1 Acidobacteriota bacterium | reverse complement strand
GAGTGTGGTTGCTGATTCGATCGAACGGCTGCTGGGGCGGGCGTCGAATTCGCGGTCTTTATCGGCGTCGGACCTGGCCGTGCGGGTGCAACTCGTGCTCGGCAAGTATCTTTTTCGCGACAACGCGGAACCGCAACACACTGAAATCAAAGCGTTTATCGACGAGATCCGCTCCGACGACCTGTGCCTGGTGATCGCCTGCGAACGAGGCGACGAAAAAGCGTGGGAAGATCTGGTCGCAAATTTCGATTCGACGGTGAAGTCGGCTGCACGGAAGATCTCCTTGAATAACGACGATGCCGAGGACCTTGCAAGCTCTATCTGGGCCGAGCTTTACGGTCTGAGGCAGGACGCCGACGGGAATAAAAAGAGCAAGCTGGCTTACTATTCCGGCCGCGGTTCGCTTGCCGGGTGGCTGCGGGCGGTCGTTTCGCAGTTGGCCGTCGACCAGTTTCGCAAGCAATCGAAGTTCGTCCAGATCGAGGAAAACCGCGAGTTCGAAAATCTCGCGAACGAGGCCGCCGAGAACAGCAATAACCACCACGTCGTTTCGCACGCCGATAACCCGGAAGAAGTGTTGAGTGCAAAGCAGACGGCCGGCGACGTTTCGGCCGCGCTTAAAGCTGCCGTCGAAATGCTTGAGGCCGAGGATAAGCTGATAATGAAGCTCTATTACTTTGACAATCTTAAGTTAAAAGACATCGCCGCAATGTTCGGCTATCACGAAGCGACGGCAAGTAGAAAACTGGTGCGCGTTCAGTCCGAGATAAGAAAGTCTGTGGAAAAGAATCTTCGCGAACATCACGGCTGGGCGGAATCGGAGGTAAAACGCTATCTTTCGGAAACTGCTACGAAACTGGGACTTAGCGTTGAGCGATTGTTCGCCGTGCTGCTCGCGGCGGCGGTAATGCAAGATTTTTTTAATTGAGCCGTTCTGTAAATGGGTCACCAAAATCGGGGGCCACAGAGGTCACGGAGTGAGATGAGGGAACAGATATTGGAGCAATGGCAAGCGAATTTTCACGGAGCCGCGAATGATACGGATTTATCTCTGCGATCTCTGTGAACTCTGTGGCTAAAAAATTAGATGGAACTGGAATTCGACAACGAAATAGATGCTCTGCTGCGAAAGGAAGCAGGCTTGCGAACTATCACGATAGGTGAGTTCGCCGGCGTGCATCTGGACGCGGACGAGATAGCCGCGTTTGTCGAGAACGCCGTGCCCGAACGCACGCGCAGCACGTTCATGAAACATTTTGCGGGGTGTGACCCGTGCCGAAAGGCCCTGTCGCACGCCGCGCGGCTCTACGGTGAAGCACCTGAGTTGTCCGAGAGAATTGTTGCGCCTGTTGTTGGGACTTCGGTGCCGTGGTATCGCCGCCTGTTCCTTTTCCCCAATCTCGCCTATGTGATGGGCGGTCTGGTCGTCGTATTTGCCGGCTTTATCGGCCTTTCCGTTTATAACAGCAGCCGCGGCGGTCAGTTCGAAGTGTCGAAGGCCGTATCAAGCGAACCGGCGGCTGTCGACACGCAACCGAATTACGCGGCTAATTCGAACGCGATGTCGGAGGCGGTGGCTAATACGGCCTCGAACGCTATTTCGAACGCGTCAAATTCTTCCGCTAATTCGGCGGGAGCGGACGATGGTTTGTCCGTGCCGTCCGCCAACTCTTCCGGCGATGGTGTTGCTCCGCAGAAAGGCACACATTCTTCCGCCGATGCCGATGAAATGCGCGGCGCTCCGGTGCCTCCTCCAGCGGCGCCGGCGGCCTCGCCTTCAAAAGGCAAAGACAGCGGCTTTGTTACGGATGGCGTTGACAGTAAGAGTGTAGAAAAGCTTCCCATCAACGGCAGGCGTACGCAGGACCTGCGGCTTGAGCCCAATAAGGAACGAGCGAAGGCGGAAGAACAGAAAGCTCCGCTCAAAATGACTCCGTCGACCGAGAATTCACGCAACGCGCAAATGTCGCAAAACGCGGTCAAGCCGAAAGCGCCGCCCGTTCAACGGAGCGATTCTCGTGTTAACGAACAGCGGAGCGTTCAGCCGCCCCGCGACCGTGAGGCCGATACGGCCCTTGCAAAGAAAAAAACGGACAAAGCACCGGTTGGCGCGGGTACCTTTTCGAGCCCGCAAAAACAGGTCAGCGGCAAGACTTTCGTATTCCGACAGGGTGCCTGGTACGACACCGTCTATAACGGCCAGGGCACGATCAATGTCCGCCGAAAGACCGATAACTATAAAAAACTGGACAGCGGACTTCGCGGTATTGCCGAAAGTATTCTGGGCACGGTCGTCACGGTTTGGAACGGCAAGGCGTACCGGATAGATTAATTCTTTCCCTAGATCATCCTCACACGCTAAGATAATTGCATGAAGGCAGCTTTATTTCTTTCATGCATTTTTTGTCTTTTCGCGCACACCGCCGATTCACAGCCTGTATGGCGATCCAATCTCGACAGTAAGGTCCGGTTTTATCAAACGACCGATTTCGGCGTAATGATCGCCGGTACCGAACGAAGCCTTTATGCTCTTGACGGTCAGACCGGACAGACGATCTGGCGCATCGGAACCGGCAGCATAAACGAGACCGCGGTTACGCCCGTCCCGGACACGGACCTTATCCTGATCACGCGTGATGTAGGCAGCAAATCGGTGCTTCAGGCGGTCGACCTTTTGTCGGGCGGCCGTATATGGCAAAGCGATAAGGTAAAAGGCGATGTAATGCAGCTTGCCGTCGATCCGACAAACGACCTTCTTGCCGTTGTACTGGTCAAAGGCCCACGTGGAAAGGCCGGGGACGAATTAAGAGGAAAGCCCATCGTTCATATGCTCGAGCTTTCGTCCGGCAACGAAATGTGGAAGCGTGAAATGGACGGCGACGTAGAGATGATGCCGGCCCGGTTCGGCGAAAATCTGGGCGAGGTGGCGTTCACGCTGGACAATTATCGTGCGCCGATGCTGCTTGACGGACGATTGTTTCTATTTTACGAAGGCTCGACCAGCTTCGACGCCCGGACCGGAAAAGAAAAGGAACGCGAGAAATTCAGGATCAATGAAAGCGGTCTTGCGTTGACCGAGGCCGATCCTGTTTTTGACGACACACGAATATATCTTTCCGGCAAGGGGCGCATTCGCGGGGTAAACCGCCGAACAGGCGAGGTCGAATGGAAGGCCGACGATCTCGGCAATGCCGCCGAAATGGCGATGATCGGCACAACTTTGTTCGTGCGAACCGGCGGGCAATTTACGCGATTGAAGGACGGCGAAACCGAATCGAAAGGGCCGTTCGGCGTCTCGGCCATCGACACGCAAAACGGCAAGGTCCTGTGGCGCTATAAGGGTGCGGACAAGGGACTTACGAATTTCGTTTTCACCGGTCCGAACATCATTTCTATAGCTGACCGTGACGATCTGATCTCGATCGATGCCCGTAACGGAAAGGTGTTGGCGAAATTCGAACATAAGATCGAGAAAGCACAATTCGTTCTGGCAAACGAAAGCGGCGAAGCCGTGGTCGGCGGCCGCGACACGATCGCCGCATTCCGTGACAAACGCGAAACCTGGCGCGTAAGACACAAAGCTCCTGACCGCGGTGCTTTTCGGATCGTTGCGGGCATCGCACTGCGTGCGACGGCGCTCTATTTTCGTTACGGCGGTTTTGCGACATCGGCGATCGGAGCCGCCCGGTCGGGTTTGAATCTGATGTCTGCCGTGAATTCGCTGCGGTGGTCGGGACTTCGATCGAGGTTCGGGTCGATGGACCTTGCCACGCTTGCCGGAAACTCGGCCAAAAACTATATTGGCGGCCGGATCTACTCTTACGGTTCCCTCGCCCGCACACCGAACATTTTGAACCGCGTCGCGGGACTTCAGGTGATCACGCCCTCGGGCGTCGGCAGACGCGTGATCGGCGGCGCTGTAGATAGA
>JABFSB010000204.1 GCA_013140875.1 Acidobacteriota bacterium | reverse complement strand
AACTCCAACCCGACAACACCGAGTATCAGACCGAGTTGGGAGCTATCCTGATAAAACTCGCCAAATACCACGAAGCCGTTGCCGCGCTGAAGAAAGCCATCGACATAGATCCGGACAATATTGACGCACAAGAGCTGCTTGAAAAAGCCGAGGCCGGCCGTCGCCGGATCGATTTTGCCCAACCCAAGAAAGACGAGAAAAAGCCTGGTTCGCCGGATTCGACTTCGAATACCAAAACCGATGCGAACATCAAGCCCGCTTCGGAAACCAACTCGAACAAAACGGTAAAGCCCCCGACGATGAAACCGGTAAAGCCGGCATTTCCACCGCCATCCAAATCACCCAAATAAGCCAATCATCTGCATCGAATTAACACACTCAGCAGCAAGCGTGTGTCAACTTGACATTCCTACGCACCCGTTCCACATTAGAATTCGGACACTTTATGAAGATCGAACTCGATCCGTCACCGGACCTCACGCTCGAACGAAAGATCAGGATGCACGACGTTCGCGAAGCGATCATCGATCGTCTAGCCCGTGATCTGCCGACCCGGATCGACCTGGAAAGGTTCTTGAATGTCGTTGTGTCCGAGGTAGGAAGGATGATCGGCGCCGACCGTTGCGATCTGCTCCAGCTAAACGGCGACAGCGAACTGCGGATCAGTCACGAATGGCGGGCGGACGATACCGTGCCTGAAAGCAAAGGAACGGTAATTCCGTTCGCGGCCGAGAAGCTTCTCGAACGGTTCGATATATCGGAGCCGATAAAGATAACCGACATTGCGAAACACAAAGACCCGACGCTCAAATTTTTTGCAAAAGCGCTTGAAACTCGTTCGCTTCTCATTATTCCGATCAAGATCAGCGGCAAGGTGATCGGCCTCCTGGGTCTGCACGACACGCATAGGGCCCGCGAGTGGAACGACGAGGACATTGCGTTTCTGCAATCGACCGCGGCACAGCTTGCGATCGGGTATCAATACACCAGCATTTTCGTTGCCCAGGAAAAAGAAGCGAAGCGGACGAATGCCTTGCTCGAGATCGCAAACATCCTGAATTCTCATACCAATTTCAGCGAGGTGTCCGAAGGCGTACTTGAACGGGCTATTACGCTTGTCGGGGCGGATTACAGTGCTCTTGGCGTGCTCGATCAGGCCGGGAAACGCATCTCTCTGGTCTCATTCAAATCCGCCGAGGGGATAACGCCGAGCCGCGTTTTGAAGTTGGTCGACAAACACGGCAGATCATTAAAAACCGACACTTTTCCGGCGATCAACGACCTGCTGCGTGAAGGAAAGACGGTCCACCTGAACGATTCACAGCTTCCGTTCGCGATCAGGCTGATCTTCAATACCACTCTTGGCGGAAAAGCGGCCCTTGTGGCGCCCGTGCGCGTCGGCGGACAGGTCTTCGGGCTGCTCGGTTTTGTTTGGGGAAAGGAGAGCGTATTCGCGGGCCACGATATCGCCCTTGTCGAGGGAATCGCCGACCAGATTGGCACCGCGCTCGAACGCGATCAGCTTTCGGCCGAGGTGATGCGGCTTAAAAGCGAGCTTCATCAAAAGAGCAGCGAGATCATCGGCCAGGCACCGTCCATTCATCGTGCGATCGAGTTGGCGTTGAACGTGGCCGACACTAACACGACCGTGCTCGTGCAGGGAGAATCGGGGACCGGCAAGGAACTACTCGCGAACCTGATCCATTTCAACTCAGGCCGTGAGAACAAACCGTACATCAAGATAAACTGCGGTGCGATACCTGCGACGCTGCTCGAATCGGAGCTTTTCGGTCATGAAAAGGGAGCATTTACAGACGCCCGCAGTCAACGTCAGGGCCGTTTCGAAGAAGCGGACGGCGGGACGCTTTTTCTGGACGAGATCGGCGAGATGTCGCCGCAGGCACAGGTGGGTCTGCTGCGCGTTTTGCAGGATGGCGAGTTCACGCGGATCGGCGGTAGTGAAGTGATCAAATCCGATGTGCGGGTTATTGCCGCGACAAACGTCGATCTGGAACAGGAAATCGAAGAGGGACGATTTAGAAAGGATCTTTTTTACCGCCTGTCCGTCTTTCCCGTAACGCTGCCGCCGCTCCGCGAACGCATCGAAGACATTCATCCGCTGGTTTTCCACTTCCTTGAACGCTTTAAGGAAAAGACCGGCCGTCACGTTACCGGAATTTCCAAGGACGCCTTGCGTGCGATGGTTACTTTCGACTGGCCCGGAAACGTTCGCGAGCTTGAGAACGCCATCGAACGCGCCGTCATCATCGCGTCCGGCCGCCAGATCGAACTCGACGACTTGCCCCAAAACATCGGAAACCGCGCCTTCGAAGCCCAGGCCCACATCCGCCACGAACGAGCCCGTGCCGCAACCGAAGGCCGCTCCGTCAACCTCGAAATAGAACTCCCCGCCTCTATGGATGAGATCGAGCGCCTTGTCATCGACGCCACGCTCGATTATACCCAGGGCGACAAATCGCGAGCCTCGAGACTGCTGAACATCGGGAGAAAGACGCTTTATCGAAAGCTCGAACAAAACGAAGACACCTAGCAAATGCGGAAGCCCGCGCGTAAGCAAGGGCGTAATCGATGCGTTGCACATTACGCCCTTGCTCACGCGCGGGCTTCCGCATTTTTATAACGCACGGAATTTTGTAAATTCGACATTCCCGCCAAACGCATCGGTCAGAAAATCATTTCGCCCGCCGCCGACTATCCAGGTCCCGATATTTTCTTTTTGACAAAGTATTGCCGCTTCGAGTTTTGAGTTCATTCCGCCGGTGCCTAAACCTGAATCGCGTTCTTCTATCAAGCCTTTGGCCTCTTCGATATTTTTTACTTCCGGGATCAGTTTTGCATCGGAGTGTAAGTGTGGATTTTTGTCGAACAGGCCGTCGATGTCGCTTACCAGGACGAGCAGGTCGGCGCGGATCAGTACGGCGACAAGTGCCGAGAGGTGATCGTTATCGCCGAGGATTATTTCTTCGACGGCGGTCGTGTCGTTTTCGTTGATGATCGGCAGATAGTTGTATTTGAGAAGCTCGGTTATGGTGTTCAGGGTGTTCTGCCGCGAGGTGTCGTTTTCGAAATCGCGATAGGTCATCAGGCACTGTGCAGTTTGGATACCGAAATCGCCAAGCACCTCGTTGTATGTCCTCATCAACAAAGGTTGGCCGATAGCGGCCATCGCCTGTTTGGATTCGATCGGCTTCCCGGCGTCCTTGATATTGATGTATTGCTTCGCCGCCGCGATCGCGCCGCTGGACACGAGCACGATGTCGTATTCGTCACGCAAACTCAGAATCTGCCGCCCGATGTCCTCGATCTTTCCGCGCGAGATCAGCCGTGTGCCGTTGGTCAGGGTGGACGTTCCTATTTTAAGTACGAGTTTTCTTTTCATCGCAAAAACTATCCGTTATTCCCTTTTCGTTATTCGTTATTCCGGAAATATCCCGGTTTTGAATCAGCGTCTTCGGAATAACGAAGAACGAATAGCGAAGAACGAATAACGGGGTCAGCCACGAATGTGTCCTTGTCCATAAACGAACCATTTGTTCGTCAACAAATGCTCAACGCCTAACGGGCCGCGAAAGTGCAGCTTTTGGGTTGAGATTGCGATCTCGGCCCCGAGTCCGAATTCGCCTCCGTCGGTGAAACGCGTCGAGGCGTTGTGGTAAACGGCCGCGCAATCTACTTGCTGCAAAAAACGGTCTGCGGTTACGGCGTTTGCCGTTACTATCGACGCCGAATGTCCACCCGAATATTTATTTATCCTGTCGATCGCATCGTCCAAATCGTCGACGACACCGATCACGATCTTAGCGGACAGAAATTCTTCGTACCAAACGACTTCGCTCTCAACGGATTTGATAGAAGCATCCGACGCACAAACTCGGTCGTCACCCAACACCTCGACACCGATGTCGTGA
>JABFSB010000409.1 GCA_013140875.1 Acidobacteriota bacterium | reverse complement strand
CGCCGCTCAGGCGGTGCCAAACCCGAGTTCGCTCACACCCTCAACGGCAGCGGCCTCGCCGTCGGCCGAACCTGGATCGCGATACTTGAAAATTACCAGCAGGCCGACGGCTCAATCGTAGTGCCGGAAGTCTTGCGGCCATTTATGAACGGCATGGAAGTGATCTCCGGAATCTAGAGCACCCAAGCAGGACGCTTGCGTTCCCAGGGGAATTGTAATTACGATGTAATTATGAAAGCCCAGATCATTCAGATCGGAAACTCGCAGGGCATCAGAATTCCCAAGATGATGCTTGAAGAAACCAGACTTTCGGGTGAGGTGGAGCTTGAGGTTCATGCGGACGGTTTGCTGATCCGCAGCGTGCAGAAACCGCGTGGAAACTGGGACGCGGCGTTCAAATCTCTTGCCGACACAGATGACGATCAACCGGTCAATGCCGTTCCGGCTACGGCCTTCGAATCTAAGGAGTGGAAATGGTAAACCGCTTCGACGTTTATCTGATCAACCTGGATGAGCGGCCGTCCAACGACCCTAAAAACACGCGTCCTGCTGTCGTTATCTCGCCGGACGAACTTAACCGCAACGTCGATACAGTGATCATCGCACCTTTGGCCTCGACAAATGCCCTTTATCCGACACGAGTTGCGGTAAATTTTTTAAATAGTGAACGCTTCGTCATCCTGGACCAACTGAGGACCGTAGATTCGTCGCGGCTGGCAAAGAAGATTGGAACGCTCGATGCGGCGGGGAAGGCGAATTCGCTTAAGGTACTTTCTGAGTTATTCTCCGAATAAAAAAGCGGACCGAAAATAGCCCGCTTTTATTTTGTTGCTGTCAATTTATTCAATAGTCTGTCTACTCGGTTCTTCCCGCACCAAAAACAGAATACGTTTTGCTGGTCGGCTGGGCTACATCTGTGTCCTCAAGAGTTACAAACAGCCCGAAATCAGCCAAAGCGGTCTCGCTGCGAATCTCGGATTCCTGCCGCTTTCCATTGTTTATCACCTGACCCAGTTTGGTGTATTTACCGTCCGGGGATGAGGCCCAAAGCACGAGCCGCTTATCCTTCGGAGCAAGCTTCATATCATCGAAACGCATTTTTACCTGTGTGGTTCCTTTCTGGCCCGGATCGATATACGCTTTGCCTTTCAAGCCACTAAGCTCACCCGAGAAATTCACTCGAACCTCGGTGGTTTTGTTATTAAAACTCGGGATGTTCAGCAATGGAACTTCGTATGTCGTTTCGACTTGAGCGGTCGCTGCAACAGCCTTTGTTTCGGCGGTCTTTGCCGTCGGTACCACTGCATAACCTGAAGGAACCTCGCTGCGGAACACAACTGCCGTCGATGCATCCATCGACGTTAAGCCTTCGGTAGGCGAAAGAACTACCATAAACTTATCCAGCGGCGCAAAAAACTCTGCAGTTGCCTGACCGTCCTTGATGTTTACAGGACCAAGATAAGTCGGCATCCCGGCCGGATCTATCGCATAAGCATGATAAGTAGTTACGTCACCCTTTATTCCGGTAAAGTTCAAGAATATCTTGGACCCGTCATCGGCCCGCAAAACCTTCGCCGATCCCACCGCTCCGGCCAATGCAGCCGAGGGCAGAAGCTTAACGCTCACTTCCTTCCCTACCGGGTATTCGATTACGCTGTATGTGCCATCCGGGTTTGCGACCACCTCGGTTTTAGTTGGTGTCTGTGCCCCTACAACGATCGTCAGGGCCATCGACGAAAACGCAAGTGCTAGCTTTGAAAAGATTTTTAAGAACATTGTACTTAACCTCCCTGGCTAAAAATTTCAGCCATCTTTGATATCTGAATAGTGTCGCAAGAGGCGTGCCAGTAAAAATTTAGATTTTCGCAAACTGTTTGAAGCAAAGTGCTTATTGGAAGGTGAGGTGGAGTCGGGCGGATTAAATTTTGTGAAACATGTACGAGATGAAAACACTCCTGTCCGAATCAGGAGCGCCGCGCGGTCTTGGCCTTTTCCCATAGCGAATCCATCTCTTGCAGCGTAGCGTCGGATGTCGAGCGGCCTTCGATTTTGAGTTGATCTTCGACGAACTTAAAGCGGCTGCGGAATTTGCGGTTCGTTTTCTTGAGAGCGGTTTCGGGTTCGACATCCAAATGCCGGGCGAGGTTGACCACTGCGAACAGCAGGTCGCCGATCTCTTCTTCGATATTTTCGCGATCTTCCTTATCGACGGCGGACCTGAGCTCGGCCGATTCTTCCGTGATCTTGTCGAAGATCGGCCCGGCTGAGTCCCAGTCGAACCCGACTTTGGCCGCTTTTTTCGTTATTTTCATCCCTTCGAGCAGGGCCGGAAAATGCACCGGTACTTCATCGAGCAGGGAATCGCGCGGCTTCTCTTCTTTGCCGGAAGCCTTTCGCTCATTTGCCTTGAGCGTGTCCCAATTGTCGAGCACGTCCTGGGCCCGGGCAAGCTTGGCGTCGCCGAAAACGTGCGGATGCCGCAGTACCAGCTTTTGTGCAACGCCTTTCGCGACGTCATCGATCGTGAAATCGCCCTTTTCCGCCGCGATCGTCGAATGGAATACCACCTGGAGCAGCAGATCGCCGAGCTCTTCCGTCAGGTGGGTGGTATCGCCCGTTTCCCCGGCCGCATGGATCGCGTCGAAAGTCTCGTAGGCTTCTTCGAGCAAATACTGCGAAAGTGATTGGTATGTTTGCTCGGCGTCCCATGGGCAGCCACCCGGAGCCCGCAGGCGGGACATGACAGATACGAGTTCGTCGAATGATTTGGACATAATGGTTCCGAAGCTCGATTTTGAAATGTTTTTCGCCAAAATGCTACTATCGAATACGCATTAAAAATTATGATCGGACACGAAGAAAACCAGGAAGAAGTAAGTTTTAAGGTTACGGACCGTCGAAAATTCAATCCCGATGGGTCGGTAAAGGAAGGCGTCATATTGGAAGAAGCAAAGCCTTCGGCCCCGGTCGTACCGGTTGGAAGCGAGCAGCCGGCGGCCGCAGCCGCGGCAAAGGCAACGTCCACTCCGATTTCTTCTGCCGATGAGGAAGAGTTTATCGAAGACGACGGCGAGGAAATTCCGGGTGCTGACGATCCCGCAAGTTTTGTTAACTTTTTATCCACGCTCGCTACAAACGCCGCCGCCAGTTTGGGTGCCGTTCCACATCCGGCGACCGGCAAACGCTCGGTCGATCTGGAAACCGGAAAATACTGGCTGGACGTGCTCGGGATGATCCGCGACAAGACCATCGGCAATCTTCATAATCAGGAAGCAAGATTGCTCGAAGGCCTGCTTGCCGATCTGCGGATGCAGTACGTAACCATGGTCCGGGCTACAGAAGAGAAGCTAAAAGAACAGGCCGCGAAGAAATTTTCGGACGCGGATATTTTAGGAAAGAAATAGAATTGGCCACGGAGTTCACAGAGAGAGAGCTCAGAGATCTATGATTCTAACTCTGTGCTCTCTGTGTCCTCGGTGGCTATCTGAATGAAACTAACCTTCCTCGGAACAGGCACATCCACGGGCGTTCCATCTATCGCCTG
The DNA here is from genome assembly GCA_013140875.1 of Acidobacteriota bacterium. Lineage (GTDB taxonomy): Bacteria > Acidobacteriota > Blastocatellia > Pyrinomonadales > Pyrinomonadaceae > OLB17. The sequence continues at coordinate 9,058 of JABFSB010000409.1, read as the reverse complement.
CGATTGCGAGACGTGCTTGTCGGACGATCCGCGGGATAATCGGTTGCGGGTTTCTGTTCTCATCGAACACTCCGGGAAGACCATCCTTGTCGACACCTCATCCGATTTCAGACAACAGGCATTGCGGGCAAACATCCGCCATCTCGACGCGATCCTCATCACTCATTGTCATGTAGATCACGTCTTCGGTCTTGACGATATTCGGCCGCTGAATTTTCGCTACGGTGCAATGCCGATCTTTGCCAATGAGATCGCCTGGGTCGATCTTCGACGCATCTTCAAATACATTTTCGAGCCGACCCATTTCGGCGGCGGCCTGCCGCAATTGATCCCGCACACGGTTGTGCACAACTCGCCGTTCTGCATCGGTGACGAACTCACCGTCACGCCGCTCGAAGTGATCCATGGCAAACTGCCGGTCGTTGCATACCGCTTCAACGATTTTGCCTACGCGACCGACCTGAAAACGATCCCGCCTGATTCGATGGACGGCCTTCGCGGCCTGGACGTTTTGGTGCTCGATTGCGTCCGCTTAAAACCGCATTCGACGCATCTGCATTTGGACGAAGCGCTCGAAATCATTGCCGACCTAAAACCGAAACGAGCGTACCTGACCCATTTGAACCACGATATCCTTTACGAGAGGGATTCGAAACTCCTGCCCGATAGCGTTCAGCTTGCATGGGACGGTCTGATCGTCGAATAAGATGAATGTTGAAATACGAAACGCATCGATCGATGACCTTCAGGAAATAATTCGCCTGATCGCAGATGATTATCTTGGGCAGCAGCGTGAGAATTTCGAGCTTCCGCTAAACGAAAACTATGTCAAGGCATTTCGTGAGATCGACGCCGACCCGAACAACGAATTGATCGTTGCCGAACTTGACGGCGATTTGGTCGGGACAATGCAATTAACACTTACTCCGTCCCTTAGTTTTCAGGGCGGTAGACGATGTACCGTGGAATCGGTCCGGGTTGACGAGCAATTCCGCGGCAAGGGAATCGGGCGCGAGATGATGCTGTGGGCAATTGAGTGGGCTAAAGAAAAAACCTGCGTTTCGATGCAGTTGACCAGCCACATTTCGCGTGAACGCGCTCATCGTTTTTATGAGGATTTGGGCTTTTCGAAAAGCCACGTCGGAATGAAGCTCAAGCTTAAATGACTGCGTTTTAAGCGTGTTACCGTTGTGTTAAACACAATTTGATGCATTACGTCAGCCGCCTTATTGTAAATTGTTGAATTTACACGCTTTAGCAATTAGTTTAAAAACCACTATATTTTGTGTTGACAAACCCAAAGGGCTACAATATAGTCTATATCCACTGAAGTAACGCGGAGTGATTTTAATACTTCGAACCGTGATAAGCGGCTACGATAAAGCCGCAACTGCCCCGCTAGCGGTAATGGGGAACGACGACTGCCAAGATAGGTCCGTGATCTCAATTACCATGAGTAACGGCAGCCGGTAGGAAGCCTTTTAATAGGCCCAAACTAATCCAAATCAAACCAGAGGGTGCGACAAGGACGCCGCTTTTGCGAAAGCCGGTGGAGAAGAATATTTGTCTTTGAAATTTCTTTTCCGGCATTTAGCCTGGATTTTTTGTCGCCAAAATTTAATAAAGTGTTGGGGGAAAACACAATAGAAATGGACACATTCGTCGGCCTATCGGCAAGCACCGCAACAGCAAGACAACCGGAAGAATCGACTCAAACGACGATGCGCGTAACAAAGCGCAACGGCAACCACGAGCCTGTCGATATCAATAAGATCGTCAAGGCCATTTCGCGATGTACGTATAATCTGCCGAATGTCGACACGCTGCGGATCGCGACCAAAACGATCAGCGGCCTGTATGACGGAGCGACGACCAAGGAATTGGACAAGCTTTCGATCCAGACGGCCGCGAGCTTGATTTTTGAAGAGCCGGAATATTCACGTCTTGGTGCCCGCCTTCTGAACCAGTATATAGAAAAAGAAATTCGCAATCAGGAAATTTATTCGTTCTCACAGTCGATTGCGTTTGGCGTTAAAGAAGGCCTCATCGCTCCACGCGTTGTCACGTTCGTTTCGGAAAACAGCCGCAAGCTGAACGATGCGATCGACCAGACGCGCAACGATCTGTTCGAATTCTTTGGTCTTCGCACGTTGTACGACCGCTATCTATTAAAGAATCCGGAAACACGTGACGTTATCGAAAGCCCGCAGTTTTTCTGGATGCGCGTTGCGTGCGGCCTGTCGGAAACGCCGGGTGAGGCGATCGAGCTTTATCGTCTTTTCTCTTCGCTGGAATACGTTCCGTCGACTCCGACGCTCTTTAATTCAGGCACCAAACACGAACAGCTTTCAAGCTGCTTTCTGCTCGATTCGCCCGAGGACAGCCTTGACAGCATTTACAAGAAATACTCCGACGTGGCGATGCTTTCGAAGTTTTCGGGCGGCATCGGCATAGCGTACCATCGCGTGCGTTCGCAAGGGTCGCTGATCCGCGGAACCAACGGCCATTCGAACGGCATCGTGCCGTGGCTGAAAACGCTCGACTCATCGGTCGCCGCCGTAAATCAGGGCGGGAAACGCAAAGGAGCGGCGTGCGTCTATCTTGAAACCTGGCACGCCGACATCGAAGATTTTCTCGAGCTCCGCGACAACACCGGCGACGAAGCCCGCCGCACGCACAATTTGAATCTCGCAAACTGGATACCCGACCTGTTTATGAAACGGGTTGAGGCCGATGCGATGTGGTCGCTGTTCGATCCTAAAGTAGTGCCGCATTTCCCGGACCTTTACGGCGAAGAGTTCGAAACCGCTTACGCGAAAGCCGAAGAAGAAGGGAAATTTATGCGTCAGGTGAAGGCCCGCGACCTGTACGCGAAAATGATGCGGACGATGGCCCAGACCGGCAACGGCTGGATGACTTTTAAGGATGCGTCGAACCGCAAATCGAACCAGACCGCGAAGCCGGAGAACGTCATACATCTCTCTAATCTTTGCACCGAGATTATCGAGGTCACATCAAAGGACGAAACGGCGGTGTGCAATCTTGGCTCGTTGAATTTGGCACGTTACGTGCGGCGGAACGCGGACACCTCGTCCGCGACACTCGCGGACGAAGGCGTCCGCGTTCCCTCGGCTGAGTTCGATTTTGAAAAGCTGCGAACTAACGTTCGCCTCGCCGTCCGCCAGCTCGACCGCGTTATCGACCTTAACTATTACGCGATTCAAAGCACCGCCGATTCCAACAGCCGCTGGCGCAACATCGGCCTCGGCGTTATGGGCTTGCAGGATGTTTTCTTTGCGTTAAAACTTGCGTTCGATTCGGAAGAGGCGAGAAAGCTGTCGGCGAAGATTCAGGAAGAGATCTATTACGCCGCTCTCGATGCGTCGTGCGAACTTGCGATAGCAAAAGGCTCTCACCCCGCGTTTGCCGAGACGCGTGCCGCATTCGGAATTTTGCAGTTCGACCTCTGGGGCGTCACACCGGAAGACGGCGAGCGTTGGACGGCTTTACGCGAAAAGATAAAACAACACGGCCTGCGCAACTCATTGATGATCGCCATCGCCCCGACCGCCACCATCGCCTCGATCGCCGGCTGTTACGAATGCATCGAGCCGCAGGTGTCGAACCTTTTCAAACGTGAAACGCTGAGTGGAGATTTCGTGCAGGTGAATAAATATCTCGTCCAGGAGCTCAAAGGGCTCGGACTCTGGACGGACGAGATCCGCAACAAGATCAAGTTGAGCGAAGGTTCAATCCAGGACATCGAAGAATTCTCCCCCGAACTTCGCACGCGATACCGCACCGCCTGGGAAATCCCAATGCGCTCCCTGATCGACATGATGGCGATGCGCGGTGCGTTCATCGACCAGTCGGCGTCGCTCAACCTCTTCATGGAAAGCCCCAACATCGGCAAGCTCTCGTCGATGTACATGTACGCGTGGCAGAAAGGATTGAAGACGACCTACTACCTGCGATCACGTCCCGCGACAAAGATCGCTCAGGTGACTGCGGATTATAAGAAGTCTGAGATCATTCCCGACAACGAGCCGGATGTAGTGGCGTACTCGGATGCCGAAGCTTTGGCGTGTTCGCTGGAAAATCCCGAGGCCTGCGAAGCGTGCCAATAAAAAGACGCGGCCCCGTTTAGAGGCGGGCTTTGCCCGACTCCTGAACGAGAGACATTGATAAAACTATCGGCGGGCAAAGCCCGCCTCTAAACCACGAATATATGTTGCTCGAACCAGGATTCAACCTAACCCTTCGCCCGATGAAGTATCCGGATTTTTATGAGATGTATAAAAATTCGATCAAGAACACGTGGACGGTCGAGGAGGTGGATTTTTCGACAGACGTTAACGACCTGCGTAACAAGATGACGGCGGCTGAGCGGCATATGATCAACCGGTTGGTGGCGTTTTTTGCGACGGGCGATTCGATCGTGTCGAACAACCTGGTGCTGAACCTGTACAAGCACATCAACGCCCCCGAGGCTAGGATGTATCTCTCACGCCAACTTTTCGAAGAGGCGGTGCACGTGCAGTTTTACCTGACGCTACTGGACACCTACATCCCGGATCACAAAGAACGCGAGCAGGCCTTTGCCGCGATCGAGAACATTCGGTCGATCCACAAAAAAGGCGAGTTCTGCATGAAATGGATCGACACGATCCAGGACCTCGACTCGCTCCAGACCGCGGACGACAGGCGAAAGTTTTTGCTCAATCTGATCTGCTTCGCGACCTGCATCGAAGGGCTGTTCTTCTTTGCCGCATTTGCTTACGTCTATTTCCTGCGATCAAAGGGGCTGCTACACGGCCTCGCCGCCGGGACAAATTGGGTCTTCCGCGACGAATCGGCCCACATGAACTTTGCTTTGGAAGTAGTCAACACCGTCCGCAAAGAAGAACCGCAACTCTTCGACGCCGCCCTCGAACGCGAGATCGTCACCATGCTCGACGAAGCCGTGACGTGCGAAATGCAGTTCGCCGAAGACATTCTATCTGGCGGCGTCGCCGGCCTCTCCGTCGCCGACATGCGCCAATACCTAGAATTCATCGCCGACCAACGCTTGGCCATGCTCGGCCTCTCAAAGGTCTACGGCGCCAAAAACCCCTTCGGCTTCATGGACCTCCAAGACGTGCAGGAGTTGGCCAACTTCTTCGAACGCCGCGTCTCGGCCTATCAGGTGGCGGTTGCGGGAGAAGTAAGTTTCGGCGAGGCATTTTAGGAAAGTTGCCCGGGAATTACACGAATGAGCGCGAATAGGATATTCTTCTGATTCGCGTTTTTTCGCGCAATTCGCGGGCAAAATTCTTATGAATGGACAAATCACTGAATTCATAAAGCACCACTACCGCCATTTCAACGCTGCCGCTTTGATCGACGCTGCGAAAGGATATAAACGCCATCTAGATACGGGCGGCAAGATGATGATAACGCTGGCCGGGGCGATGTCGACGGCTGAGTTGGGGTTGAGTTTGGCCGAGATGATCCGGCAGGACAAGGTGCAGATCATTTCATGTACGGGTGCGAATCTTGAAGAAGATTTGTTCAACCTGGTCGCGCATGATTTTTACGAACGCGTGCCGCATTACCGCGACCTGACTCCGCAGGATGAGCAGGAATTGCTCGACCGGCATATGAACCGAGTGACCGACACGTGCATCCCCGAACACGAAGCGATGCGTCGGCTGGAAAAGGCGATGGTCGATGTGTGGACGCGGGCCGAGGCGGAAGGACAGCGGTATTTTCCGCACGAGTTTATGTACCAGGTGCTGAAGAACGGCTCGCTCGAAGAGTATTACCAGATCGACGTGAAAGACAGTTGGATGTACGCCGCCGCCGAGAAGAACCTTCCGATGGTCGTGCCCGGTTGGGAAGACTCCACCATGGGCAATATGTTTGCCGGCCACGTTATCACCGGTGATATCGAAAACGTCCACACCGTGCGCACCGGCATCGAATATATGACGATGCTCGCCGATTGGTACACCAACAACGCACAGGACAATTCCACCATCGGCTTCTTCCAAATAGGCGGCGGAATAGCCGGCGATTTCCCCATCTGCGTCGTGCCCATGCTCCACCAAGACCTTCAACGCGAAAACATCCCCGTCTGGGGCTACTTCTGCCAGATCAGCGACTCGACTACCTCCTACGGCTCTTACTCCGGAGCTGTGCCGAACGAAAAAATAACCTGGGGCAAGCTGGAAGCGTCGACTCCGAAGTTTATCGTCGAAAGCGATGCATCGATCGTCGCTCCGTTGATGTTTGCTTATATTTTAGGATGGTGACGAAGCGCGGACACTCTTGTCCGCATCGCGAAATGAACGATGAGTTGAGTCGGCTTTCGCGTCGAAGCGACGCTCATGCGGACAAGAGTGTCCGCTCTCCGTTAGTCGTGGAATCCGACGCCGGGTTCTTTGTTCGTTCATCCGAATAGAGGCCACCGTTTCGATAGTTGGTTTATGCTACAATTTTGCCCATGACCGTGCAGACAATACCGGAAATTGAAGCGATGACCGCCGCGCAGCAGATCGAGTTGATGGAAGCGCTCTGGAAAAATATGAGCGAAAGAAATCTAAACAGCGAGCCGCCGGACTGGCACGGTCAACACCTGGAAGATCGTGAGAAAGCTCTTGCGAAAGGCGAAGACGAATTCATCACCCTCGATGAATTTGAGAATGACCTGCGTAACGAGTTGAAATGAGAATCAGAGTACTCCGCTCTGCAAGACGGACACTGGCCGACGGGATTCGATTCTATGAACGTCAAGAGACCAGCCTAGGAGCTTATTTTCTTAACTCGATCATGTCCGACCTACGTTCACTCAAGGTCTATGCTGGCACGCACCAAAAGTACAACGAATCCTACTACCGAATGATTTGCAAAAGATTCCCCTATTCGATCTATTAAGAAGGTTAACGGGCAGATTTGCAAGAAAAGAAAGAGGAAATACCTCAACTATAATATTACAATTTTAAGCAATTTGATTAACAAATTTTAACGGTTACGGGTAAGTGTAAGCGGCTAATAAGGTAACAGCGTCGGGGCGGCGTACGACGTCATTCACTAACTATCTCAAGAATTCTAGAGGACGCTCGTTCATGGAGGCATTGTGCAAATGGCTCAGTCGCCTTTGCGATCCTTAAAATAGTGCGAAGCGATGGGCGGTTCGCGGTCAACCCTTCTCGACAACCGGCCCAGCCGCCTTGCCCCTGGTTTGCGGGGCGGAAGCGAAACGGTATTTCGTCCTGACGCTGCTTGTTCTTTTCGAGCGTTTTCTACTATTGCTTCAATATTGTAATCGAAGCGGGCGGCAAGTTTGTCGCGGACTCGTCGCACTTCTTCCACTATCGGGTCCTCAAACATATTTACGGCGTGCATATCTCGGGGTTGAAATCGGCAAGTCGTCATTGACGCGGCATCGAGTCGTCTTACGATTGAATGTAGTAAGTTTGCTAAATAAATCGGATTTTATTCTCAGTCACCGTAACAAACCTGTTGGGCAGCTTTTCCGAATAATTATCCAAAACATTTTTCAGCACAGCGATCTTGTTGGCTGATCGTTCATCCGCCAGCCTAAGGAATACAACCCCGGTGTGCTGACTTCTTTCTCTAAATATCATTTCGCCAAAATCTTTGTCGTTCGTGATCAGAATCGGTCTTCCCAAACGGATTTTGAAAGTACTTCGCTGTCTGGCATTCCCGAAGCTTCGTCGAAAACCGAATAAACGTCGTGCCCAAGTGTCCTCAGCCACGAGGCAACTGCGGGACCTGTGCATTCGTCAACTAGAAAACGCACCTACGCAGTCTCCACGGTAAGGGGCATAAATTCTGATCGGCTTAGCGATTCAGCCGCGAACAGAAGGCATGCCCTTACATCGTCGGGCGTCAATCCCTTGTATTCTTCGAGTATCTCCGAAAGGCTGGCACCGTGGGCCAAAAGATTTAATATAAATTCCACGGACAAGCGTGTGCCCCGGATAACAGGTTTGCCTGATAGGACCTTCGGATTCAGCGTTATTCGTTCTAACAATTCCTGGTCGTTCAACATAGCTATATTATATACCCCAATCGCTCAATAATTAGATAATTATTATCGCCGGTTCGGGATTATATTGCAGTAGCTACGTCCGAGACTCATCGTCTGATATTCTGACGCCTATGGAGCATTTTGACGTCCTCATCATCGGTGCTGGCCTCTCCGGGATAGGGGCCGGGGCGCATTTGCGGATGCTGTGTCCCGAAAAGACGTTTGCGATCCTCGAGGGCCGCGAGGTGATAGGTGGGACGTGGGATTTGTTTCGGTATCCGGGTGTACGGTCGGATTCGGATATGTACACGCTTGGGTACCGGTTTCGGCCGTGGCGGGAGGCGAAGGCGATAGCGGACGGGCCGGCGATATTGAATTACATTCGTGAGACGGCGGCGGACTTCGGGTTGGAAGAGAGGATTCGATATGGTCATCGGGTTCGGCGGGCGGATTGGTCTTCTGCGAAAGCACGGTGGACCGTTGAAGTGGAAGTCGGCCGTGCGACGATGCAGAAGCCCGCGCGTGAGCAAGGGCTTAATGAAGAGACCGCCGAGCAGGCGGAAAGTTTGCCCATTGTCACGGAAGATTTCCCGCAAAGGCGCAAAGACGCAAAGCCGGAAGTAAAGAAGTTCACCTGCAATTTCCTTCATCTTTGCACGGGCTATTACGATTACGAAGCGGGCTACACGCCCGAATGGCCGGGCTTCGACCAATTTGGAGGAACGATAGTACATCCGCAAAAGTGGCCGGAGAATCTCGATTACGCGGGCAAAAAAGTTCTCGTGATCGGGAGCGGAGCGACCGCCGTCACGCTCGTTCCGGCGATGGCAGAAACGGCGGAGCACGTCACGATGCTGCAGCGTTCGCCAACCTACGTTGTGTCCATGCCGTCCAAAGACAGGATCGCGAACCTTTTAAGAAAACTCCTGCCGGCAAAAGCGGCCTACGCCATCACTCGTTGGAAAAATATGTTGAGGCAGACGTTCTTCTATGAATTGTCACGAAAGCGGCCCTCGGTAATGA
>JABFSB010000451.1 GCA_013140875.1 Acidobacteriota bacterium | reverse complement strand
CAGCGAAGGAAGTTTTCACGACTGGAATTATATGCTTACGCGACTCGGGCTGATCGATTCGACTAAGGCTATCGCCAGCTTGATCCGCGCCGTCGGCACATTGACCATCATCGCCGCTGCCGTATGATCGGTCTATTACGCTTTTCATTCGCCCGTTCAGGAGTTTGAAGAAATATGACGACCGCGCTTATCACCGGTGCTTCGGGCGGCATCGGCGAGGCGTTTGCCCGCCGCCTGGCCGAAGACGGCCACGACCTTGTGCTTGTCGCCCGCTCCGAGGAGAAGCTGCGCGAACTTCGTGACGAGCTTCAGGCCGAACACAACATAACGGCACATTACATCGCGGTCGACCTTACCGGCTTTGAGGCCGACAAGCAGCTTTTTGACGAAACCGAGAAGAATGGCATTGAGGTCGATTGGCTTATTAACAACGCCGGTTTCGGTTCGATGGGGGATTTCGCCACGCTTGATTTGGAACGCGAACTCGGCATGATCGACCTGAATATTTCGGTGCTGGTCGCACTGACGCACCGCTATATCGGCAAAATGCGCGAGCGAAAAAGTGGAACTATAATAAACGTGTCCTCGACCGCCGGTTTTCAGCCGATCCCGTTCATGGCGACTTATGCCGCGACGAAGGCCTTCGTTACTTTGTTTTCCGAAGCGATCGCCGAAGAGAACCGCCCGTATGGAATTCAAGTCTTCGCGCTGTGCCCGGGCTCGACCAAAACCGATTTTCACGCGGCGGCGGGCATAGATGCATCAATGGGATTTAAAGGCCAGGAAACGGCGGACGACGTGGTCGAGACGGCCATGAGGGCAGTCGGGTCGAAACGTGCGAAGATAATCTCCGGCTGGACAAATTGGGTCGTCGCCACCGGCGTCAATTTTTTGCCCAATTCGCTTATCACACGGGTAATGGGAAAAGGCTTGAGGGGCAAGTTTCAAAAGGATCAATGAAGTTTACCGTTCTCGGCAGCGGATCGACCGGCAACGCCGTTTTGATCGCCACCGAAAAAACCAAAGTGCTGGTCGATGCCGGTATGAGTGCCCGTGAAATTTGCCGGCGGCTGGCCGCGATGGGTGTTGACGCCGCGGAACTCGACGGCGTCCTGATAACCCACGAGCACAGCGACCACGTCGGCGGGCTTCGCAGTCTTCTCGCCAAAATTCGTTGTCCCGTTTATATATCGGGCGAAACCGAGGAAGCCTATTACTGGCAGCGGCCGCGTAACGATGCTAACGGGAACGGTTCCGATGAAGGAACAAAGCGGCGCGATGCTTTAAAAGACCGTCGAGTTATGATCGGTTCAACCGAAGATTTTCGGATCGGCGATATTGATTTCGAACCGTTCACCGTACCGCACGATGCGGTCGATAATTTCGGCTTCGTCGCCAAAAGCGGCGGAGTCAGGGTCGCGACCCTTACGGATTTCGGCCACGTCACACAGCTTATTCGCGAAAAGTTAAGGAACTGTGACGGCATCGTGATCGAATCAAATCACAGCCGCGACATGCTGCGTGCGTGCCCCGTTTACAGCTGGAACCTCAAGCAGCGTATCGCCGGACGCCGCGGACACCTTTCAAACGAAGACCTCGCCGACTGGCTCCAAAACGATTTCGACGGCACGGCCCGCCACATTGTCCTCGCACACCTTTCGCAGCGGGCAAACGACATTCACCTGGCCCGCATAACCGCCGAGACCGCCTTAAAAATGCGCATGCCGCTGTTTCAGGTAGAAACGCAAATAACTCTATCGAGCCATCTCGAGCCGACCGAATGGATCGGATTCTAAAGAAAGGGCCCCGTGGCGCGACCAAGCTAAAAACGACAAATAAAATATATACGCCGCTCCTACGGAACTTTAGACCATGTTGGCCGTTTTCGAGCCTACAAACATTCCTTTCATAACGGCGCGTCGATTAAATCTGACATCTTCTTGAAGTTTAGATTATTACTTTAAGTTGAAACTGCTCAGGAAAAGATCGACTTTCGACGAATATTCTTCCTTATGCCCGAGCAGGACGGTCACGGCGAGTTGATAGACCGCTTGATCGCCCGCCACGATCCGGTAGGAGGTTTCGACCTCGACGTCGTGTTCCGAACGTTCGGCGACAATAATTGTCGATCGGCGCTCGCCGATGACTCCTCTTTGTTCTGAGATGATTCGGATCGAGTCCGTTTTTACCCTTTCGCAAATTTCATCGAAATGGGCATCATCGAATCGGCTTAGTTCGGCCGACGCACATCGAATGCGTTCTGCCTCCTCACTGCCGAAGTCCTTTGAATGGGCCGAGAACAGCAATCCGTCCGGCGGATCCACAGGTGCAAGAAATCCTTCGGGTTTCGTAATTGAAAACCCCTGCGTTTCGATCTCTTCGCGCTCGAAGGCCTTCGCCGCATTTCGCTTGATCCGCGTCGAGGCCCAGATCATAAATCCAACCAGGATAAGGCCAGGAATCAGAATTTCCATAATCAGAAACGTTCAGGGTTCAAGCTTTAGCTTGCTTCTTTCTCGGCTGAGAGGTGTATTGAGTTGGCGCCAAAGGTACATAAGTAAAACAAGCTAAAGCTTGAGCTCTAAACAGTTTTTGCGGCGAGCTGTCCGCAAGCGGCATAAATATCGCGGCCGCGCGGCGTTCGAATGTAGGCCGACACTCCGAGCGATTCCAGGATTTCCTTAAAACGCCGAACTTGCTCCGGCGAAGAAGGCCGATAATCCAACGGCTCGGCCGGGTTGTGCGGGATCAGGTTTATCTTTACCTTTCGCAGGTCATGCCGTCGCAGGAGCTCGGCGAGGTCCGCGGCGTGATCGTCCGAATCGTTTACACCGCCTAAAAGCACATATTCGAACGTGAACCGCTCACCGCGTTTCAGGGTTTTCTCAAACACCTTCGCCGCCGCAAGTAGCTCGGCGATCGGCCAGCGTTTGTTTATAGGCATCAGCACGTCGCGCTGGGCTTCGTTCGGCGATGAAAGCGAGATCGCCAGATTGGGCCGCCGGTCTAGTTTCGCAAACTCAAGTATTTTCGGAACAATACCGGCCGTAGAAACCGTGATGCGTCCCGGTACGATGAACAGGCCGTTCTCGTCGGACATTATATCGAGCGCCTTTATCAGATTCTCGAAGTTAAGGAACGGCTCGCCTTCGCCCATTGCAACCAGGTTCGTCCCGTGCGGCGTTTCGCCGCCCACGCCGTACACGTCGTTCAGGACAATGATGATCTGCTCAATTATTTCGCCCGCGGTCAGGTTTCGCAACAGCCCTAATTTTGCGGTAAGGCAAAAATCGCATTTCAGCGGACAGCCCGATTGAGATGAAAAGCAGATCGTGTCGCGGTTTTCGGTCGGAATGAAGACCGTCTCGACCGGATAACCATCGTGCGTTTTCATCAAAAACCGGCGCGTACCGTCGATCGAGATATATTTTGAATCTACGGTCAGTGTCGAAGCCGCGGCCGTTTCATTCAATTTTTCACGAACCGCCTTCGGCAGGTCCGTCATCTCTTCGAACGACATCAACCGCCGGCCGTGCAGGCCGCGAAAGACCTGATCGGCGCGGTAACGCGGCTCCGCCAATCCGGCAAATAATTCGCCAAGTTCGGCACGAGAAAATCCGGTTAAATGCGGCTTTTCCGGCATAAACTAAATTCTAGCGTATTTGGCCCCGCTTTCGAATCGGCGTTTGGTAAACTCTCATTCAATGAGAGCCGCAAACAAGACTCTGGTCACGCTGCTCGCGTGCCTGCTTTTGTCAGGCTGCGGCCTGCGGACGGCTCAATCCGAATATCAGTCGCCCGAAACTCAAACGCCCACGTCTTCCGTAAACGCAAACTCGAACCTTGCGTTCGGCAATCCTTCCGGTGCGAGTCAAACCGACGAAGACAACTATCTGATCGTTGGCGAAGGCTCGGTCTGTTCGTATAACAGTTCTCGAGGTACCATCA
>JABFSB010000339.1 GCA_013140875.1 Acidobacteriota bacterium | reverse complement strand
TTCAGCCTCGATCATAGGCCACGGCAAAGGCGATAAGGTCATCGTTTTCAAAAAGAAACGCCGCAAACAATACAAGCGTAAACAAGGCCACCGGCAAGGTTTTACGGAAATTAAGATCGAGAAAATTTAGTGGGAGATTTGCGAATTTCGATTTGCGATTGGGAAGAGTTTCTTTCAATCGCAAATCTAAAATCGAAAATTGCATATGGCACATAAGAAAGGTGTAGGTTCATCCAGAAACGGCCGCGATTCGAATGCACAGCGGCTTGGGCTTAAAAAATTCGGCGGACAGAAGGTCCTCGGCGGCAATATTCTCGCACGTCAGCGCGGCACGAAGTGGAAGCCGGGCAATAACGTCGGCCGCGGCAAGGACGATACGCTTTTTGCGTTGATCGAAGGCTTCGTAAAATTTGAAGACAAAGGCCGCAAAGGCAAGTTCATCAGCGTTTATGCCGAAGGTGCCACTGAATTGGCGCCCAAACCGGCCGCCGCTTAAGGTCAGGACAGAATTTATCAATTTTGAGGCTGTCCTTTGACAGTCTTTTTTTTGTTGGAAGAATGAAGCCTGGAGAGGAAATAATAGAACAGGGTATCGCCGACCTGGAAGCAGGACTTGAAACCATTCCCTCGTTGCTCGTGTCCATCGGCGCACCGCGTCTTCGTACTGCGGGCCTCGAAATCCCGGTGAACACCATCGACGATCCCGAACACCGTCTCTACAAACTGCTGGCGTCCGAAAACCAGGACTCCGCTCATTCCCGCTATAACGCTCATCTGCGTCGACTTGTCAGCTTCGAACGGGCACTGGAATGCGGGATTTAGCGAATCAAAGCAAGATCGTCGAATTTATGCGGGCATTCGCTCGTAATATTGCCAGTGATGTTCGTGTCTATTTTACCGGCGGGGCCACCGCGGTCTTGATGGGATGGCGCGATTCAACGGTGGATGTCGACCTTCGATTCGACCCTGAATTAGACGAGTTGTTTCGATCGATTCCACGCATAAAAGAAGAGCTTCAGGTGAATGTCGAACTTGCCGCTCCGTCCGATTTCATACCGCAGTTGCCGGGATGGGAAACGCGTTCGAAATACATCGGCCGCGAAGGAAAGGTTAGCTATTACCACTATGATCCTTATAGCCAGGCCCTTTCGAAGATAGAGCGTGGACACAGACAGGATGTATTAGATGTCAGTTCCATGTTGGACACCGGCCTGATCGATCGGGCAAGACTTTGGGAATTGTTCAAGGAGATCGAACCTCTTCTTTACAAATACCCCGCTATCGACCCTGACAGTTTTTCGAGGGCCGTTCTCCGCGTCGTTGACTCGGACCACAAATAATTTCCGAAAATCGACATCGAAAAAACTTTTTTTTAGACCCGCGAAATTTTATTTTCCACAGGTTCATTAACAATTGAAAATTTTCTCTCATTTCACAACTTAAGCCGATGATAAGCTTGCGGGATTTTCCACAAATTTATCCACAGGCGACGGAGAATGTTATCCACAAGCGTGACTGTAAACCATTGCAAAATAACGCGATAGTTAAAGTATTTTATACTTGACTTGAAAATTTACGGGTGTAATATGGTTACATAGTCGAGATTGCTTACGGGCATTTTGACCGGTATCGGGAAGTGGAACTTATGCGGTGACGCATAGTTTGGGATGCAGAAGGAGCGGAAAGCCGCTGCATCGAACGTTCGGAACCGAAGCCGAAAGGCTTGCCAGGGTCGCCCCGCAAGGGAGCAGACTTGGGTTGTCGGGATAAAAACCGATAACGCCTTAAGGAAATGATCAGCCTGACAGGTGCTACGCCGCTCAAGTCTTCGGACATGAGCCTCGTTGCCGGGAACGTAACCGGCGGTGGAGGAAAAGCCACCGGAAAAACTACCTAACGGCACCACGCACCTAGAGTGCGAACGGAAAGAAGCAATTCGGACCGGGTGTTGACCGGAGAAGGACTCCCCGCAGAGCCGCTTCGGAATACAAAATCGGTGGTTCGAACGTGTACATGCGAGAACCGCCACTCACTTTACGGAACGGCCCTTGGGTCTTTCACGAAGGTAAAAAAACAAAAGCGTTGCAGCGAGCAATCGTGGCAACGCTTTTGTTTTTGCGACTGGAATGACGATCAATTCTGTTTGTCCAACGGCGAAACGGATGCTCATCGCCGCCGGTCATTCATACCGCAGCGCATCTATCGGGTTCAATCTCGCCGCCTTCCATGCCGGCAGCAGGCCGAAGACCAGACCAAGCCCAACCGACACGATAAAGCCTACGACCGGTGCCCAGAGCGGTATGTAAGTCGGCAGAATCATTTTGATCAACAGCGAAAGGCCGACCCCGATAACGATCCCGAGAACTCCGCCGAGCCCGGTCAACGTGGCGGCTTCGATCAGGAATTGCGTGATGATATCGATGCTTCGAGCACCGATCGCTTTCCGCACGCCGATCTCTTTTGTCCGTTCGGTCACGGAAACAAGCATCACGTTCATCACGCCGATACCGCCGATCAGCAGCCCGACGCTGGAAATGGCGACCATTAGAATAAAAATACCGCTCGTGATCGCGCCGAATTGCTTGATTATCTCGTCCGATGTCTGCACGCCAAAGTTATCGGGCTTGTCCTGCGGTACGTTTCTTTGCTTTCGAAGGATCAGCCGTACTTCCTCCAGGGCCTCGTTCATCTTACCCGGCTTTGCCATCGCCATGATGAAACAATCCTCGTTCGCCGGATAAAGCTGCTTGACGGTTTTGAACGGCAGATAAACCGCCTTATTTTCATTGTTCGGGTCCTCGGCCCCGACCAGGAAGATCTCCCTTTCCTTTAGCACCCCGATCACGCGATAACCGCGTCCCTCGATCTGAATTTCCTTGTCGAGCGCGTTGGAATACGGAAACAATGTGTTCGCTACATCGATGCCGATCACCGCGACCTTGCCCCGCTTCGCCTCTTCATCAGCCGTGAAAAAACGCCCTTCCGCGAGATTTGTGACGCCCATTTGAAAATAGTCGGACGCGGCCCCCTGGACGGTTGCGTTCGTCATTTCGATCTCTTTATTTCGGACGTTCACGCGTTCTGTAAACGGCCCGGTCGTAAAATCGACCGGCGACATAAATGGGCTGACACGCTCGCAACTCGCGCATTCGGCCCGAATCGCGTCCGCGTCTTTTTCCGTCAAAGGCTTTCGCGTTCTTTCTTCCGCCGAAGGATTGAAATTAAATCCCGGATCGAACTTAAAGGCGTAGATCGAGTTCGTGCCGAAGGATTCGATCTCCTTCGAAACACGTGCGTCGATCCCCGATACAAAAGCCGCGATGACGATAACCGTCACCGTTCCGACAATTACGCCGAGGATCGTCAAAAACGAACGCAGCTTATGATGCCGCAGCGTATCGAACGCCATCAGCAGGTTTTCGTAGAAACTGGACCGCGGAAAGTTCATAATTCAATCGCTGGTTCCCGGTACCAAATCGTGAGAGGCAATCTTTCTCTTTTTCCTTTCGTCTTTTTCCTCCTATTCTGTGATAAAAGACCAACCACGGAAAAAGAGGAAGAAGAGAAATAAGAAGACACTCTACTCCGCCCGCAACGCCTCGATCGGGTCGAGTTTGGCGGCTTTCCACGCCGGATAAACACCTGAGACCAATCCGACGCTGGTAGAAACGAACAGAGCAATTGTTACCCAAACCAGCGGCAAAGCCGTAGGTATCGAAAAGGCCACCGCAACCAGCTTCGCGATGGAAAAAGCAATGGCAACGCCGATCGCTCCGCCGATCAGGGCGAGCGACGTCGATTCGGCCAAAAACTGTTTGAGAATGTCGCCCTGCCGGGCGCCGATGCTTTTGCGAATGCCGATCTCTTTCGTTCTTTCAGTCACACTGACCAGCATAATATTCATGATCACGATGCCGCCGACCAATAGCGATATCGACGTAACGCCGATC
>JABFSB010000169.1 GCA_013140875.1 Acidobacteriota bacterium | reverse complement strand
GATAGAGATGGGCCAAATCCAGAGATGCGTCGGCAAAAACTCCGTCCGGCGTTGCCTCGGTAAAAAGCCGCATCGCGTTCTTGAAATAATTTTCACGTGCTTCCGGTGCTGGCGTAAGCAATCCTTTTATATAGGCCTCGAACGCGCGGCTGGGCACTTTGTTGGCGGATTCGATCAACTGGTTTTGTGAAAACGGCAGAGCCTTGTCGCGCTGATAGAGTATCTGGTACGCGATCTGGCCTTGCATCGTCTGCAA
This sequence comes from Acidobacteriota bacterium, assembly GCA_013140875.1. Lineage (GTDB taxonomy): Bacteria > Acidobacteriota > Blastocatellia > Pyrinomonadales > Pyrinomonadaceae > OLB17. The sequence goes on along the minus strand of JABFSB010000169.1, from coordinate 3,697 downwards.
ATTGCCCAATGCATCGTTCAGGTTGATGTCCCGCGTGATCCGGCGGCCGTCGGGCATTTCTTCGTTCAGGAAGCGGCCTTCGTTGACGCGAATGATCTTCGCCGTCACGTTCAGCGTAGCCGCCGTGTCACCCTGGGCCGGAACGATATTATATTTGCCCGAAATGAGCAGCGTCGCCTTACTTTCCTTCGCCAGTTTTAGCGAGGTCGCCAGGCTGGGAAGATTGGTCAGCGGAATCCGCAGCCGTTGCTGGATGATCTTGCGGTCGTTGTTCGAAACGACGTTTATCGACGGCAGCCGCAGCAGTTCCGACAGCGAGAGCGCAAAGCTTTCGCCGACCCAGTTGAACTCCGGCTTGTCCGACGTATTCTCGAACGGCAGGATCAGCACCGTGTCGGTCGCCGTCGTCTGGGCACGCACCGCCGATAGCGACAAAATCAGGACAAACGCGGCGAAAACAATGCTTCTCTTCATAAAAATCCGATTCCCGGCCTGCAAAACAAAAAATTCGCTTGTTGTGCAAGCGAATCCGGTGTAACACGGTTTGATGCACAAACCGTAGATAAAGATGGTATCCGGTACGGGATTTGAACCCGTGTTGCCGCCGTGAAAGGGCGGTGTCCTAACCCCTAGACGAACCGGACATACGCTTATAGTCGAATATTTCAACCCCAAGCGAACGATAAGAATACCTTTTTGGTAATTTTATTGTCAAACTCGTTCCTGGCATAGCCCGCGACAATATGTCCGCTAATTTTTGCGGTTTTCTTATTGCCTTTCTTTGCGAACTTCGCAAACTTCGCGTGAAACGGGCTTTTCTCACGCAACGCACTCCCGGCGTTCTAAACTATTTGAGAAGTTGCGGTGTTACACTTTATCGAATGTTCTGTATCTCAAAGCCCGACCGGGCTTTTATCGACGAATTCCTCTCTTCTGCCGTGGAGCAGCAGTTTTCGTACCCGGATGTCGGTGCAACGAAAGGCGATCCGCCAATGGGTTATTCGGACAGCGACCATAACCGCATCGTTATCGGCAAAGGTTTCGAGGATTGGGAAAAGGCAAAGCAAGCCGTGCGTGAATGGAAAATGTTCGACCTCGGTTGGTGCGGAATCTGCTGGCCGGACACGCCTATCGAAGCAGACCGGAACGTTGCGATGATCGCAAACCACATGGGATTCTATTCGCTCAACGGGGCCCGCATTGTTTACATCTTTGACGAACCGGACAAGTTCGGTTTTGCTTACGGCACGCTCACCGACCACGTCGAATTCGGCGAAGAACGTTTTGCGGTCGAGAGGGACCTCAACACCGGTGAGGTCTTTTACGACCTCTATTCATTCTCACGCCCGCGCCACATCCTCGCCCAACTCGGCTATCCCTACGCCCGCTACCTGCAAAAGTCATTCGTGGCGGATTCAAAGGCCGCGATGCGTCGTGCTGTTCGTTCCGCCAACTAACGGACCTTATTTGGGCAACGTTCGTTCGAGCGTCTTCAATAGTTCATCGGCTCGAAGCAGCTTCTGATCAAAAACGATCACCTTTGCATCCGGCCCGATCAGGATAGTCGACGGATATTCCTGAATTCGGTAAGTAACCTCGGCCAGCGTGCGAATGCTGTCGTTTGTGGCTTGGGTCCAGGGCATTTTATTCTTTGCTATGTAGCCTTTGGCGGTTTCGATATTCTCGTCGGTATTCAGCGACAGTATCTCGAGGCCCCGCGTCCTGAAGCGTCTATACGCTTCGACGTGATAGGGCGTTTCCGCGCGGCAGTCGACGCACCATACGCCCCAGAAATCCAGGAGCAAGTACTTGCCCTTGAATTCGTAAAGACTTCGTTTCTTTGCCTCAAAATCGACAAACGAAAAATCCGGCAGCTCTTTCGCGATCTCGACATCGTGCCGCAGATATTCCTCGCGGCCGCGCGACCGCACGACGATCTCGTTCCTGGCGAGATCGATCTTTTCCGTCGAAACAAATTGATCGCCCAGCCGGAAGACGATCTCGGACTTTGCTGCGTACGAGCTTTCAGGCGAGAACTGTTCGTCGCGGATTTTTCCGTCGCCGTCGGAGTCGATGCCGAAAAGTCCTTCGATGGTGCTGATCGCCGGACTCCGCGGTTCGAACGGATATTGAAAAAGGACCCGTCGAGCGCCGATCTCGACATCGCCGTACGCAAGCGCCATCACAGACTGATATATAAGCCTGTTCATCGGTTTCAGGTCAGGATGCTTAAAGCCGTGAACGTAATGAATAAAGATCGGGTAGGTCTTAAAAAATGGATTCGCAACCGGAAGGCGAATGATCGACACAAAACCGTTCGAGTCTTTCTTTAACGTAAACCGCTCGGCCACTTCGATAACGCCGTTACCATTCAGATCGATTGCCACAAACGGTTCTCCCGAAGGCGGCTCGACCAGCAGCATATCGCTCCGCCCCGACTCGACCCTCGGATCGCTGAGCGCGCCCGACGAGACTAGGGCCTTTTTGTCTATCGCCGGGTCGAAACGAATTTGGGATGTGCTCTTTGCGTCAAGCACCCTTTGATAAACATGAACCAGATCCGGCTTCAATTCTGCCTGAAGCTTGCCGAAGAAACGCGTCCCATTCGTCGGCTGCGTTTGCGGGTAAACGAAAAGTGTTCCCGTGATGAGTATAAGCGCTACACGCGCCACCGCTGTTCTAAATAAATACTTTTGCACTTGTGTTCGTTCGAGTGGTTCGCCGCGGCCTGCCGGCTATTATGAGCGGGCGGCTTGTCGCTGAAAGCGACGAATTTAATATCGTCGGGTAAAACCCGACTGCCTGTGCTGAAGTGATCTCGTCCCTGTATGGGACGCATAATCAACTATTTTATTCGACGCCTTCATCGTCGGATCATTGAAGCGACTTTTGAAGCTAATCTTCCTCACACTCGATGCCTTTGCTGATCCGAAACACATGGCCGTCGGGGTGGCGGATGTGCAGTTCGCGGACGTTCCAGGGTTCGTTGGTTGGGGGCATTGTTACTTCTATATCGTTGGCAAGGCAGTGTTGATGGATGGTGTCCACGTCGTCGACCCAGACGGACATCCAGCAGCCTTTGTCGTTCTCTTGCTCATCGCCGAAGGTAGTCTTATTCGTCCCAACGCCGCGGCCGCCCTGGCCGTTCTGGCAGAGAAAAATCTCGACCTTACCACTGCCGACCGCCCCAAAACTCGGCGGCTCGCCCCAATCCCAAAGCTTTCGCCAGCCCAGCCGCTCAAACCAACCGAAACTCGCGGTAATATCCGTAACATTTAATATAGGTGTAACTCCGTGTGCGATCATAGTCAGATTGAAGGGCGAACTTGCTCAGTTTCCAGCCTTCATCTCCTAAATTGCTTTTTTGAATTTCTGACCCGCCTTAAACTGGCCGGACACAAGCGAAAAGGCCGGACGTGTTTTTTTCATACAAATTGTTTGAGATATCGAGATGATAACTGGGTAATTCTACAACAAGAAAGGCGCGATGACGTAAGGGAATTTTGCCCAGGGCCGGTTTGATAAATCCAACATTTTTCCACAGTGTTCTGTGAAAAAAATAAAGCGAATGCTTAATTTGCTTAACGAAGATTGTGATTTTCTGTGGAAAATATTTGAGGCAAAAGCTTCTTCCGGCGGACCGAATTTTAGGCAAAAAAATATCCACGACATGACGCAGGTCCCAAAGGAGGACTGA
>JABFSB010000033.1 GCA_013140875.1 Acidobacteriota bacterium | reverse complement strand
GTTTGCGGTTCCGGGAATCTGATTCTTTCGGGAATGCGTCGGCTATTGGCTTACGTTATAAAGAATCGCTTTGTCGACGTTCTGGTAATGTCCGGCACGGTTCTTTATCAGGATATTCACGAAACGCTCGGCCGCAATCACTTCCAGGGCCATCCGAGCATGACCGATGAGGAACTGGACGCGGCGGACATCGTCCGCCTCGGCGACACGCTTGCGAACAGCGAAGAATATCAGGAAGCCGACGAGTGGATCGGCAGCGTGATCAATCAGCTCGATCTTACCCGATCGTACTCCACCCGCGAATACCTGCACCTGCTCGGCCGCGAATTGGCCGAAATAGCCCACGAAGACGGCATCATGACGTCGGCATTCAAGGCTCGCATTCCCGTTTTTTGTCCTGACCTTATCGGTTCGGAAATGGCCATCGGAATTGCCCGGGCGAGATTCGAGAAAAAGTCGCAGTTGTCGTTCGACAGCACTCAGGACACGATGGACATGATGCAGATTGCGCAGAAGACCCGCAATTCCGGTGTGATAACACTCGGCAGCACGACCAGCCAGGCAATGTTGAACCTGAACGAATTCTCGTCATATATCACACGTACTACGCCGCGCGGGCACAAATACGCGATCTCGATCACCACCGATTCGGTCCCGCTCGATATGCGGACGCCTTCGTTCGGCGGCAACCACACCGGCGTATTCGGCAAACTCCACAAAGGCGCAACAACCGCCTTCGTCCCGGCCGATCCGTCGATCGCACTCCCCATGATAATCACGGCCCTATCCCAAACCGCCGCCAAATTCATGAAAGGCCGCAAACGCCCAAGCTTCAGCTTCGCCGGCAAAGACCTGTCCATCGACGTGCCGTAAAACCGAACAATATCAGCTAGGCCGATGTGCGATGACAGGAGTAATTTCGGCGGATATCTTCTCCGAGTGAGCCTTGCAGCGTCGCATGGGCTGTGCCCTTTCTCGGGAAGCTTGGTGCGTGGAGAGAACCTTCGTTAGGCTGCCCATTCGCAGTGCGGTCAGGCTTTTGCCTGATCGTCCGTTCCCTTAAAAGTTTGTCCCCGCATAGGCTCGCTGTGCGAGCCTATGCGGGGACGGTTTCGGCAGCCGGCTGCCGGCGAAAAAGATATAGCAATGTCATTTCCAGCCCGTCTTAACGGGCTTATAGCCGGCCGCTTAAGGCACAAATGGCACGGACGTTAAAACGCCCTTTTACAGCTTCGACGCAATCGGCCCCCCGCCTTAAACGACGGGGCTATTTACCTGCGTGGGAGTCCGCCCGCCGTCTACTGATTCGACTGATTACGGGAAAACGAAACGGGCCTTCGTCACCCAGGTGTAACCGGGCCCGGGATCGCCATCGTGCAAGAGGCCATCGCCGTGATAAACGAGTTCGAGATCAAACGGCGAATCCAACATGCACTGACCGACATGCCCGAATATAGAAAGATCCTGTTCTGGCGTTATTCGCCCTATCTGTCCTACACCGTCCGCATCTGCCGTAAAACCATTCTCATAGGGTCCGTTTCGGCCAATTCCGCCGACCCCGATCGGCGGGCCGGGAACGGAATCAAACTGGACGATCCAAATCGAATAAACGCCGTTCGGCCTCAATCCCGTAAAGTTGAGCACCGTGTGGGTGCCTCTCCTGAGGCATTTGACCGCCGATCTTCCCCTGACCTCCGTGTATTGGCCGAGAGTCATTTGGCTGCCGTCGGGGTTTAAGACGGTCTCGCAAAATTGCGGATTCGGCTGACCGCGAAAGGTTCGATTAAACAAAACCGTGTCAGCAGGTGTGTTCGGCATAATCGCGCCAACGGCGCCATTTGTCGTGCTGCACGCTCCGCCTCGAACGTCTTCGTAGAATGGGATCAGATCGCGATTTCGCGTCGGCCCCTGAGCCACCGCTGTTATAGCCGCCATCAATGTGACGGCAACAATGCAAAGTGTTAATAGGGTATTCTTGTTCATATTTTCCTCCTAAGAAAATGTATGGTTACGCGGCGGCTGAAGCTGGCCGGGCGTGAACATCATGTGTTTGGTGGAATCGGCTTTGGGGCCGACTGCTTCCCATTTTTGTTTCTATCGGGCGCCGGTTGCTGTATAATGTCCGGGAACCTTTCTGAAAATTCACCTTCCGTGTCAACAGCAACCGGCGATATTTGTTTCTGGTAAACAAATTACTCGCAGGGGGCGCGAAATGTCTTTCAAAAAAGTTCCGAATTTTCTTGTAAATTTATTCGAGGCTGAAATGAAAAGCAGCGAAACGGGTTCCTACCGGTTCAAATCGTTTCTGCTCGATGCAGCCGAGCAGCAATTAACCCGCGATGGCGAGCTGGTTCAGTTGACGCCGAAAGCGTTTGATGTGCTCGTGTATCTGGTGAGCCATGGCGGGCACCTCGTTCACAAGGACGAATTGATGCAGTCGGTCTGGCCCGATTCTTTTGTCGATGAAGTAAACATTCCCCGTACCATCCACACCCTGCGACGTGCTTTGGGCGAAGACGAAAACGGCAGCAAATTTATCGAAACCGTCCCGACAAAAGGCTATCGGTTTGTTGCAGAAGTCGATGAATTGTCAGAACCGGGAGCTGTAGCGACTGGGTTCTTACAGCCGGTCGCAATAAACCCGGTCGCTACCGCTTCCGGTTCTGACCTGATACCCGATGAAACCGTTACTTCGGCTAAACCAAGGCAGAACAAGCGGATAGTCCTTTTCACCGTCGGTTTCGCTTGTGCAATCGCTTTGATTTTCCTGTTGTCTTTCAATTTTCAATCCGCATCTTCCGTAAAATCGAACGTCAAATCAATTGACCAAGGGCAATACACAACAAATGACGAAGCCTATCGCATGTATTTACTGGGCTCGGCTTTAGCAGACAAATTAACACCAAAGAACGCTGAAAAAGCGATCGAAGCATTTGAGCAAGCTATAACACTCGACCCGAATTATGCTCCCGCCTATGCCGGACTCGCAAATGTTCGCAATTCTGTTGCGTTTATGGGCAGCGGCGGCAATCCGACCGAAGAATATCTCAAAGCAAGGGCCGCGGTTGAAAAAGCTCTGGCAATTGACGAAAACCTGGCCGAGGCGCACTCATATTCAGGCGAAATGATGACCAATTTCGAGTGGGATTTTGTTGGAGCCGAGCGCGAACACAAACGCGCCCTCGAATTAAATTCGAACTCAGCCGCCGTCCGTCGGATGTATGCCCTGTGGCTCGGTTTCCTTGGCAGATCGGACGAATCGATTGCGGAGATCAAAACCGCAATTGACCTCGAACCGGCTTCCGTTTTAAATCATAAAATCTACCAACAGAATGCGTTTTACGCCCGCCGTTATGATGAATCCATTGCCGAGGGAAAAAGACTCCTCGAAATGGACCCGGAATTTCTCGGGGTTTACGATACTCTCATCGGGTCGTATCTTATGAAGGGCGAGGATGCAGAAGCCTTCAAATGGTTTTTGCATGAACTGGAGCAAAAGAAAAGTAAACCGGACGAGATCGAGTCGTGGAAAACAATTTATGCCCAATCAGGCTGGCCGGGCATTTTTGAACGACAGCTTGAACAGGCAAAGGAAGCTGAAAGAAATGGCAATCCCAGCCCCATGAAACTCGTGCGTCTCTACCTTAAAACCGGCAAGCCCGAAAAGGCGTTCGTTTATCTGGGAAAAGCATTTGACGGACGGGTGCAGGGAATGATCTCGCTCAAGGTCAGTCCGAACTACGACCCGTTGCGCGCCGACCCGCGTTTTGACGATCTGATCAGGCGCGTGGGGTTGAAATAGACCCGGATTACGCATTAGCCAACCGCTCACTCGGCCATTACACGCTGCCGTATCCAACTTTTCGAACTTCCCTGCCCGTCGAATCGTATAAGGACTGTCTTTGATTTAACTAGCGCATCAAGTAATATTTGCGTTGGAATGTTCATTAGGAG
>JABFSB010000520.1 GCA_013140875.1 Acidobacteriota bacterium | reverse complement strand
GCAATAACGAAGGTGATGTCGAAGCATAACCCGAAGATGGTTGTGCGGGCGTTTGATTCGATCGACAACGCGCCTGAGGAAAAGGCCCGTGGTATCACGATCGCGACGGCACACGTTGAGTACGAGACGGCGAACCGCCACTATGCTCACGTCGATTGCCCGGGTCACGCCGATTATGTCAAGAACATGATCACGGGAGCCGCCCAGATGGACGGAGCTATCCTCGTGGTTGCCGCGACCGACGGCCCGATGCCGCAGACGCGCGAGCACATTCTGCTCGGACGCCAGGTCGGCATCCCGACGATGGTCGTGTTCATGAACAAAGTGGACATGGTCGACGACGCTGAGCTGCTCGAATTGGTCGAGATGGAGATCCGCGAACTGCTTAGCTCGTATGAATTTCCGGGCGACGACATCCCGGTCGTACAGGGCTCGGCACTCAAGGGCCTCGAAGGCGATCCGGCATGGGAAGCTAAGATCGACGAACTGATGCAGGCGGTCGATGATTTCATCCCGACCCCGGCCCGCGAAATGGACAAGCCGTTCCTGATGCCGGTCGAAGACATTTTCACGATCCAGGGCCGCGGAACGGTGGCGACGGGAAGAATTGAACGCGGAATGATCAACGTCAACGAACCTGTTGAAATTGTTGGCATTAAGGACACGAGAAACTCGGTAGTAACCGGAGTTGAAATGTTCAAGAAGCTGCTCGATTCGGGAATGGCCGGAGATAACGTTGGCCTGCTCTTAAGAGGCGTCGAGCGAAAAGAGATCGAACGCGGCCAGGTGATCGCCAAACCGGGCACGATCACGCCGCACACTAAGTTCAAGGCCGAGGCGTACGTGCTCACGAAGGAAGAAGGCGGCCGTCACACACCGTTCTTCACCGGATACCGCCCGCAGTTCTACTTCAGAACAACGGACGTGACCGGAGTTGCACACCTGCCCGCCGGAGTCGAGATGGTCATGCCGGGCGACAACATCCAGATGGAGATCGAACTGATCGCCCCCATCGCCATGGAAAAAGGCCTCCGCTTCGCCATCCGCGAAGGCGGAAGGACAGTCGGTGCCGGTACCGTGTCGGAAGTTGTTGAATAGTTTTGAGTCCCGCCTTTTAGGCGGCCTCAAGTCGCAAGAAAGAGCCGCCTAAAGGCGGGACTCAAAACGAGATTATATGTTGAACGAGAAAATTCGCATCAAGCTCAAAGCCTACGATCACCGAGTGTTGGACCAGTCCACGCAGGAAATCGTCGACACGGCGAAAAGGACCGGTGCACGCATTGCCGGGCCGATCCCGCTTCCGACCATTAAGAATAAATGGACGGTTCTGCGTTCGCCGCACGTCGATAAAAAGTCGCGTGAGCAGTTCGAGATCAGAACGCATAAGCGGTTGATGGACATCCTCGACCCGACGGCCGAAACGGTCGATGCGTTGATGAAGCTGGACCTGCCCGCGGGCGTCGATGTCGAGATCAAGGCTTTTGGGAAGAGTTAGTCCGAAGTTCGGACTGATTTCACCACCCGTCAGCCGAAGCGGCTGCCACCCCTCCTTAAACAAGGAGGGGAGTAAGAGAGGAATATGATCAGCGGAATCATTGGTAGAAAATTAGGAATGACGCAGCTTTTTGCTGAGGACGGGACGGTTACGCCGGTCACCGTTATTAAAGCGGGGCCGTGCGTCGTTGTTCAGACGAAGAGTGCGACGGGAAGCGACGGTTACAACGCCGTGCAGCTTGGTTTTGTCGAAGACAAAGCGATCAAGCTGAAGAACGTTTCAAAGCCTCTTCGCGGGCACTTTGAAAAGACCGGAGGCGGTTTGCCGCCGACACGGGTGCTGAAAGAGATTCGCCTGAATGCCGAGCCGGAAGCGGCTGTCGGCGATCAGGTCAAGGTCGATGTGTTTGCCGACGGCGATGCGATCGAAGTGATCGGAAAATCGAAAGGTCGCGGTTTTGCCGGTACGATCAAGCGGCATAAATTCCACCGCGGGCCGGAATCGCACGGTTCGATGAACGTCCGGGCACCCGGTTCGATCGGCCAGTCGGCCTATCCTTCGCGTGTTATCAAAGGTACGCGTTCGTCCGGTCACATGGGTGACGCCCAAGTGACGGTCAAAGGTTTGACCGTTGCACGCGTCGATGCCGAGAACAACTTGCTGATGATTCGCGGAGCGGTCCCCGGAGCGAATGGAAGTTTGGTCGTAGTTAAGAAAAGCAACTGATTGTTAATTGGCAAATTGCGAATTGTAAATTGGTACCAATTAACAATCGCCCAATTAACGATTGACAATAGAGAAACGGAGTTTTGTTATGCCTACCGTAAAGGTTCGCAATTTGAAGAATAAGGAAGTCGGCGATGTCGAGCTGCTGGATGCCGTTTTCGGTGTTGAGTTGAACGAATCGCTGATTCACGCGGCGGTCGTCAATTATCAGGCGAACGGTCGGCAGGGAACGTCTGCTACGAAGACGCGTGGAAACGTTTCGGGTTCGGGCCGCAAGCTTTGGAAGCAGAAGGGAACGGGCCGCGCGCGTATCGCGTCACTTCGCTCGCCGCTGTGGAAAGGCGGCGGTAATGTTCACGGGCCTCAGCCACGCGACTGGTCGTACCAGATGCCGAAGAAGATGCGTCGCGGCGCTTTGCGGTCGGCTTTGTCGGAGAGATTGCGTGAAGGGAACTTGATCATTATCGACGAATTCACATTTGCGGGACCGAAGACCAAAGATTTCCTGGGTGCGGTCGAAACGCTGAAATTGTCTGACGACAAGCGAAAAAAAGTAAAAACGCTGATCGTCGATTCGCTCGACAATGCGAATTTGATTCTTTCTTCGCGTAATGTCGAAAAGACCAAGGTGACGAACAGCTTCGGGCTGAATATTTACGACATCCTTTATCACGAAAAGCTTCTTATCTCGAAATCGGCGGTTGAAGAGCTGAATGCTTTGCTCGATCCGAAACGCGAAGGAGCGAAGGAAGTCGATGAGGCTCCGGTGAAGGAATCGAAACCGAAGAAGCCGGCAGCGGCGGCAGATGCAGAAGCGGCTCCGAAGGCCGCGAAGCCGAAGAGGGAAGCTGCGGCCGATGAAGTGAAGGCAGAAGCGCCGAAAGCTGAAAAGCCCAAAAAAGAAGCCGCTCCGAAGGCGGATGCTCCGGTAAAGGAAAAGGCTCCGAAGAAGGCCGAGAAGGAGGCGACTGACAATGAGTAATTACAGCGTCTGGGACATATTGAAATCGCCGGTCGTCACGGAAAAGAGCGTGATCCTAAAAGAGGATTCGTCCGAAGAGGACAACGGTCGCAAGGTGGGACAGGTCTTAACGTTCCGCGTTGAGCGTACCGCCGGAAAGCTGGACATCAAGAAAGCAGTTGAAGAGATTTTCAACGTTAAGGTTTCTTCGGTCCGCACGATTCAGTACGAGGGAAAAGAGAAACGCCGCGGCCGTCAGGTTGGACGCCGTCCTAACTGGAAAAAGGCTTACGTCACCTTGAAGAAAGGCGAGCCGATGGTTGATTACGCGGAAGCAATATAACGGTGAACTATGAGTGGTGAACGGTGAATGAAGGACATTCATAACTCACAGTTCATCACTCACCACTAAGTTTATGGGAATCAAGAGATTAAAACCGACTTCACCGGCACGGCGGTATCAGACCTATCTGACCCGCGACGAGTTGACGCCGGGAGCAGTACCCGAAAAATCACTGCTTGAGCCGAAGAAGAGAATTTCAGGCCGCAACAGCGACGGGCGTATCACTATTCGCCGCCGCGGCGGAGGCCACAAGCGTCATTATCGGATCATCGATTTTAAGCGTGACAAGGCCGGCATTCCCGGCAAGGTTTCGCAGATCGAGTACGATCCGAATCGTTCGGCTCATATCGCTCTGATCACCTATCTCGACGGCGAGAAGCGTTACATTATCGCGCCGGTCGGGTTGAAGGTGAACACTACGGTTTTGAGC
>JABFSB010000416.1 GCA_013140875.1 Acidobacteriota bacterium | reverse complement strand
CCTGTGTAAATTTCTGTTTTCGGGTTGAAAGATAACGTCTCAACACGCTCGTAAATAACCTTCGGTCCATATCTCCTAGTTGAGGAAAACGTTTGATTTGGCAGCTTGGAGGCGAGAAATTCCTTTGCAGCCAGCCACCCTAGTGGTAGAATGCTGCCATTGTTCACCGACTAGCTGCTCCTTTTCCGTAAACGTCGGAAATGTGTTCCGTTACCAATTTGACGGAAAATGACAATCTGAATCTTTCGGATTTGCGGAATATTTTCTTCCGTTCTTCTTCCTCACTTTCTTGAGGCCGCTATGTCTAAGGAAAGTAAAGAGATATACGAATTCGGACCGTTTCGCCTTGACGTAGGCGAACACATACTTAAGCGTGTTGACGGTGAGGTAAAATGCGCCCTTCCCGAAAAAGCCTTTCAGACTCTAGTCGTCCTTGCCAGAAATCACGGCCGCCTACTCACAAAATCAGAACTGCTCGACGCCGTTTGGGCCGATTCTTTTGTCGAAGAGAACAATCTTGACAAAGCGGTCCACGCCATTCGTCACGTTCTCGGTGAAAGCGCCAAATCGGACACCTACATCGAAACGGTTCGAAAGCACGGATATCGATTCGTTATTGAGGTTCGCCGTGTCGATAGTCAGTTTGATTTGAATGAGGCAGTGACTGGTTTACGCACGAGCGGCGGAAATCGTGTCGGTATACTTGGAGCTCCAACCGAATCCGCCGCGGTCGGGGCAAAACTTTCCAAGACCGCGTTTGAGCAATATCAACAGGCCCGCGTTAAGTACTATCAGATGACGGCGCCGACCACCCTAGAGGCCCGCGAGATGATAGCGGAATTGCTGAGGACCAACCCGGATTTTGCCCTGGCTCATTCGTTGTCGGCTGAATTGACGACCCTTGAGGTGATAGTAGGCCTGAAGTGGCCCGAAACCGGCTTCGCAGAGGCCAGGGAATCCATCGCTCGGGCTTACGAGCTGGGCGCCGATTCGGCGGACTTTTACTCTGCCGCCGCTTATGTCGATCTGATCGCTGACTGGGATTTTGCTGCGGCCGAGGAAAAACTAAGCAAAGCTCTTGCCATAAACCCGCTCTACAGCACCGCCAACCGTATGATGGCCGAAGTTAATATGTTTCAGTGCCGACACGACTCGGCCTCGGCTTACGGCACGCGGGCCCAGGTCGATGAATTGGCCTTAATGGTAAACACCAACATCCTTGCGATCAGCCGTTTCTTCGCCCGCGATTTTCAGGCCACCATTGACGCGTGTGACAAGGTGCTTGCTCTTTATCCTGGATTCATCATCGCCGAGTGGACAAAATGCTGGGCGCTCGAGCAGGTCGGCCGCGTAAACGAGGCAATCGCCGGATACAAGAAGACTTTGAGTCGGCCGTACGGAGAACCCGCCCTTCGGTGGGTCGGATACGCATACGCTCTTGCCGGAGACCGCCACCGCGCCCTCGATACCGCCTCGCAGCTTCAAGCCGCTGGACAGGTGCATAACGTTTCCCCGACCCATCTTGCGACCATTTACGCCGCACTCGGTGAGACCGACAAAGCGATTTCACAGATAGAAAGGTCATTTGAAATGCGCGATCCATGGATGCTGTGGATCGCGGCGGATCCTCGGTTTGACAATCTGCGGGAAAACCGGCGATTTGACGAAATCGTTAAACGCGTCCTTGAAAAAGCAACTCCAGCAAGCGAAGAAAAGGTTACCGAAATCATCGGCAATACGAACGAGCCTCGGCCAAAACCTCAAATAACGGCCTCAGGCCAGCACGCCCTTGTAGATCTGGCGGATTGGCAAACGCTGATCGATAGGCTGGATGCAGACGAGAAGGCACCGGCCGCGATCGGGCACACTGTCTCACCAGTGACCGAGACGATGGAACGTGGAATCAGGCAACGTGCGGATTCTTACATCCGCTGGATTCCTTTGGCGGGACTGATCATCGTTCTCGGTATAGCCGCATTCCTGGGAGCTAAACTTTGGCTGCCTACGCCGAAGAGCGCGGCAGGACCGGTTTCGCAGAAGCGGCTAACCACTGAAGGCGGAGCGACGCGGGCCGCGATCTCGCCGGACGGCCGTTATGCTGCGGTTGCCCAAAATGCCGCACTCATTTTGTTCGACCTGCAAAGCGGCGATGAACGCGTTTTGGTCCCCGCCTCGAAAGATATTCGGATCATGACGATCACATTCTCTCCGAACGGTGCGGACGTTTATTTCGGAACAAGGCGCGTTGACCAAACCCTTGTTTCGATCTACAGAATGCCGCTTACCGGCGGTGAGCCGATCAAGGTCCTCGATGATATTTACGGTTCGCTCGCGTTTTCACCCGACGGCCAGAAGATCGCTTTTGTCCGGCGTTATCCTGAATTGAACGAATATGCCTTGCTGACCGCCGATTCGGACGGCTCCGATCCAAACAAGCTTGCCACAAGTCGCCTCCCGGACCGTTTCGACGGCTCGCCCGCTTGGTCGGCCGACGGCGGCAAGATCGTATGTTCTGCTATACGTCTTGACGGTGGATTTCATTTCACGATCGCCACAATCGACGCATTGTCCGGCACGGTCGATTACGTACCGGGGCAGCGATGGAAATCGGTCGGTTCCATGTCGTGGCTGGCCGATTCACGGAGCATAGTTGTCGCGGCCCAGCACGACGATTCGATAAACCTCCAGGTCTGGCGAGTCGACTCAGAAACGGGTGCAGCAAGCCGGATCACCGACGATTCATTCGTATACGAATCGATAAGCTCGTCCACGGATGGTCGTTTTATCGTCGCCGTGAAGGTCCGGCAGACCTCTCATGTCTGGATTCTTGGCGATCAAATTGTGCAGCTCACCGCCGGGTTCGACAACTACGACGGATTCAACGGACTTGCCTGGTCGGTGGATGGGAACATCTTTTATCATTCGCGGGCCAACGGCCGCGATACGATATGGCGCGTCAAGACCGATGGCAGCGAGGCGGCAGAGATCACGCGCGACGCCGGAGGCGGCTTTGCCATTTCGCCCGACGGCCGGACGCTTGTTTTTCAGGATAAACAAAGCGCCGACCATTTGGGCTTGCAGATAATGAACCTTGCCGATGGCTCCGTGCGTTCCTTGACGCGCGATATGACCGCTTCGCAGCCGTCGTTCTTTCCGGACGGCAAACGGCTGGTATTCAGTCGATACGACACGAAATTGTCGCTCTACGAAATATCCGTTGACGGGGGCCAGCCCAAACTTCTTAGCGATGAGTTTCGGACCGCGTCGACACCGTCAGTCTCGCCGTCGGGCCGCCTTGTCGCATTTGCGATCAACCGGGTCCAAAACGGAAACGTACAGTCCGGAATTGGTGTGGCGGACAGCGTAACGAAGAAAATGATCTCAAGCCATATCGTAAAGATCGCGCTCGGCAGCCAGTACGAGAAGTCGACGATACAGTGGTCGGCGGACGAATCGGAGGTTTACTACCTTCAACTCGATAACTCCGTATCCAACATAATGAAACTTAAGCTCGCGGACGGGACGGTTACGAACGTGACAAACTTTACCGACGGCCGGATCTTCAACTTCGCGGTTGAGCCGGGCGGGAACCGAATGCTTATCAGCCGCGGAATAGTCGAGCGGGATGCTTCGCTGCTTCAGATCGATCAGCCGCTGTAAGGGCTCCAGTCAAGACATGGCTGTGTCAGTCGTCCTGCCGCGAAACGCCCTCAATTTCCATAACAAGATCCGCGCCGTAGGCCTTTGCGGGAGTCTGAAATCCGGGAGTAAAATTTCCCGCTAGAATTTTTTCGGTGATATTCAGCGCGGCAAGCGCGGTAGTCGTGTAGCCTTCCGGTCCTTGCTGTCGGGCTTCGACGCGGTTGCCTTCTTTGTCGCGGGCTTCGCCCCAGAGAAGGGTTCTTCCTTTTTCGCGTTCCTCGTCGCTTGGTCCGCCGGCGGGGATTTTGTTGTGTAGGTAGCGTTGAAA
>JABFSB010000088.1 GCA_013140875.1 Acidobacteriota bacterium | reverse complement strand
GTTGCTCGACCACGTAATCAGGCCTAATTCGGGTTGGGGACTGCCAGGCGGATTTCTTGAGCATGGGGAACAGCCGGAGGAAGGCATCAAGCGAGAATTGCGCGAAGAGATCGACCTGGAACTGTTCGATCTAAAGATTTTAAGGGTACGGACCGTCGGTTCTCACGTCGAAATACTTTTTACCGCGTCGGCAAGCGGCGAACCGAAGATCAGTTCAAACGAAATAAAAAGCTTTGGCTGGTTCCGGCACGGCGAACTGCCCGCGGAGATGAATCAATCCCAGATGTATATTATCGAAACGGCAATGAAATGTTAGGAACTCCTTTAAGTTTGATCCGATTTTACCGCAAATCTTCTTCGTGAATTTTGTGTCTTCACTTCGCGTCTTTATGTTAAAAACCGGGTGACACAGAGAACACAAAGGGAAGACACAAAGTTCACGGAGAAGCCGGAGTTTGAAAAAAACAACGGCGCTGATTAAGATAATCACTTCATCAGTTCTTGAGGAGACAAATAATGGTCGATCTAATTCCAAGTAGCGAGTCGGTGATGCACATTCTTCAGGAAACGGGTGCCTACCGAAAAGGACATTTCGTTTATCCGAACGGAAAGCACGCCTCGCATTATTTTCAAATGCCGCTCGCGTTCAGGTTCTATGATAATGCCCGCATTCTCTCGGTAGGATTAAGCCGAATGTTCCGGATGGAAAAATCGATCGCCGGCCGCTTGCCGAAAGTTTCGATAATCAGCCCCAGTCCGGGTGGAATAATGGTCGCATTCGGCGTTCGCGAGGCGTTGAGCGCCGAGCAGATATATTGGGCCGAGATGGAGGAAGGCAAACGGCAGTTTCGCCAATACATGAGCGAAAGCGAGGTCCACCCCGTGATCATCGTCGACGACATCCTTCGCTCGGGCAAGGCCATGAGCGAGACCTTCGACCTATGCAAAGAGATCGGGGCCGAAGTGATCGGATGTGGTGCGATAGCAAAATTCGAGGACGCTCCGAGCGAATTTCAGGGAATTCCGGTCAAGAGTTTGCTAACTTTCGACGTCAATTTCTACGAAACCGAGGAAGAGTGGAGCACATCGCGAAGCGCCTCCGAGGCCGAGGAAGAAAAGGTGAGGTTCTAAAATAGTAACCACGAAATTTCACGAAAAGGTACACGAAATGAGGATGGAATTTTTGTGAGATTTCGTGAATTTTCGTGGTTAACTCTTCTTTGACATTCTTGTTTAGTCAAACTCCCTCAATTCGTGCTGCAGTTCGCGGCGTTCGACGAACATTCTCAAAAACGTCTCGCGGCGGGTCAGGAACAGCCATATCGCCTTGGCCCAGCCGCGAAGTTCTTCGACCTCTTCGGATGTGTGCAAGGCGACGTAGCCGCAAACGATCGCCAGCGGCACGGACAGCAAAGAGCTTTTCCAACCCAGAAAATAATAGACCTCCGCGGCGGTGAGGAGCCACGTCAGCGGTATGAACACCATTCCGGCAAGCACCTTTACCGTAGACGCAACGTCATCGGCGCCATGGCTGGACATACGGTTTGAAACAAAGCCGCATAGCCGGTATGCCGGATAATGCAGTATCGTTCCGGCAATGGCGAGCGGCGACATCATGATCAGTGGAACGCTCAGGACCATCGCTTGCCTTATCACCGACCCGCGCGAGAATTGAGCCAGCGAAAGATGCTCTGGTTCGATGCCGTTCTCATCCAGTTTTTTGTCGTAGTCGATAATTCTCTGACGAAGCGCGGCATCGTCCGCGTCGCCATCCATTTCCGAAGCCTCGGCCACGAATTTTTTCAAGAACTCGAGCTTTTCACCAAGAGTCCCTTCGGCTTCTGCTGATGCAAGGATGTCCTCGGCCATTCGGGCGGTGTGAAGATCCGATTCGGTTTCGGCGTTTAGCGTCACGTTTCGAAGAGCGTCTTCGATTCGGGCGGTAAGCTGTTTAACCGTGTCGCGGTCGGGCTGGCCGTCGTCGTCGACCGAAACGGCTTCGACCTGAAACGGCTCACCGAAATGAAGGAGGGCCTCGCTGCGGAAGGTCGTCTTGCTGGTATAAAACAAGCCGACCGGCACGATACGAAGATCGAGCGGTTCGTCGAGCGCAGTGACCGACACGGCACCGAGCGCTATGCGGGCCGCTCCGGTCTTTGCCGGCAGCATCTTTGGCGAGTTGTGCGAAACCCCTTCGGGGAACAGTGCGATGGAGCCGCCTTTTTGCAGGAGTTCGCGGCACATCTCAAATGTACGCTGATTTTTCGACACGTCTTCGCCGGCGTCGATTTTTCGATAAAGCGGCAACGCCTCGACCGTGCGCAGCAGAAACGAAATTACGGGCATTCGGAACAGCGTCGATTTGGCGAGGAAGGAAATTTTTCGCGGCAGGGCGACGAACACGAGAGCCGGGTCGATCAAGCCGTTCGGATGGTTCATCACGAAAATCACGCCGGTGCCCGCTGGAACGACTTCGGCATTCACCGTTTCGATGCGCCGAAAGAAAAGACGTAACGCAATACCGAAAGCGCCAAGCACGAGCCGAAAGACAGGCGTGCCTTTTCGGTTCAATATCAAGTCGGAGAGCGAAAGCTGTTTGATATTGAGGGGCGTCATCGTCGGAACGCAAGCGTCCCGCTTGCGAGTTTTTCCTCGAGGTCAATTCTGCAAAAAACAAATCCCGGGTCCTTCGCCAATCGCAAGCGGGACGCTTGCGGTCCGACGACTTATATCTCGTGCCGATTCGCGAGGGCCTTGTCCATAGTTACTTCGTCAACATATTCAAGGTCACTGCCTACCGGCATTCCCATAGCTATTCGCGTGACGTAGACGCCGAGCGGTTTTAGCAATCTTGCGATGTAATTAGCGGTGGCCTCACCCTCGGTCGTCGGGTTGGTGGCGACGATGATCTCTTTGACCTCGAAACCGTCATTATTCTCGGGCTTCAGACGTGGGAAGAGATTCGGCAGCATCAGCTCATCCGGTCCGATGCCGCGGATCGGTGAAAGCGAGCCGTGCAGGATGTGGTAGAGGCCTTTGAAGGAGCGCGTTTTTTCAACCGCGACCAGGTTATAAGGTTCTTCGACAATGCAAATGATCGAACGATCACGTTTGGGATTGGCGCAATACAGGCACGGATTAATGTCCGTAAGGTTATTGCAGATCGAGCAAAAAACGATCTTCTCTTTTACCTCAAGAAGCGACTGAACAAAATTGTCGACCTCCGCCTTAGGCCTTCGAAGAATGTAAAACGCCAACCGCTGTGCGGACTTATGTCCGACACCGGGAAGGCGTTTGAATTCGTCAATAAGTCTTGCTACTGGCTCAGAATAATCCAACATTGGTTCATATAAAACAGGATGGACAAGATTATCAGGATGATGCATCCTGCCCATCTTGTCTATCCTGTTTGAAAACTCTTTTCGATTACATCAAGCCCGGCGGGAGCATTCCGCCTAACTGGCCTTTCAAGGTTTCTTCGACCTTGCGATGAGCTTCATTCAGGGCGGCGACGGTCAAATCCTGGATCATTTCGGTGTCGCCGTCCTTTACCAGATCGGGCGAGATCGTGAGCGAGACGACCTCAAAATCGCCGCGCATTTTTACGTTCACGGCACTTCCGCCGGCCGAGGCCTCGACGACCGTTTCCTTCATCTTTTTGCCCATCTCTTCCTGCATTTGCTGGGCCTGTTTCATCATCGACTGCATGTCGAATCCGCCTGGAAATTTCATTACGCGCAAACCTCTCTAAGCATTGATTTATCTGGATTCAATCGTATCTTTACGCTTTATCAATTGCAAATTAGCGGCTTTTTCAGTTATTCCCTATTCGTTATTCGCTTTTCGTTATTTCGGAATAGGGAATAACCTGTCGCGTCAGTGTGGTTAGCCACAGTAAGGGAACGTGTCCGGCTTCGTTAAATGGGTTGCCCGAATGCCGTATTCTCCGAATCGTCCTTGAGGAGGATTCGGATTATGAATGGTGAAAAAACAAATGGTTTTTATAATGCGGGAACGGCTTTGGCGTTGGGCTTGATCGTATCTTCGCTGATATTGGGTTGGGCGTATAAGGGTTCGAAAAAGGGTGACGAGGCGATCACGGTAACGGGTTCGGCCAAGCGGAGGATAACGTCGGACCTCGTTGTTTGGAGCGCCGGTGTTTCGGTACAGGCACCACAGCTTGCAGACAGCTATAAGCAACTTTCGGACAACATTCCGAAGATCAAGCAGTATCTGTTGTCGAAGGGAATTCCCGAAAACCAAATGACAGTGTCGTCGATCTCGACGATGACGCTTAAGCGAAAAGACAGCGAGGGCAACGACACCTCTGAGATTTCGGGGTATTCGCTTTCGCAGCAGATCGAGGTCAAGTCGAACGATGTCGGCAAGATAGCACAGGTTGCGCGCGAGGCGACCGAGCTGATAAATCAAGGTATTTTGATCGAATCCAGTTCGCCCAGGTATTACTACACGAAGATCGGCGACCTTAAGATCGAAATGCTGGGCGAAGCGGCGAAGGACGCAAAGGAGCGGGCCGAACGAATCGCTTCGAGCACCGGGAATTCCATCGGCTCGGTCCGTTCGGCCAAAATGGGCGTGCTCCAGATCTCGGCCGCCGATTCGACCGACGTGTCCGACTATGGCGTTTACGATACTTCGACGATCGAAAAAGATATGACGGCGGTTGTGAATGTCAGCTTTGCGGTTGATTAAGACAACCGGCTATTATGCAGAGGCCCGCGCGTGAGCAAGGGCGTAATCATCAACCTTGGATGTTACGCCCTTGCTCACGCGCGGGCTTCTGCAATTTCAAACAGCGAAAGCTAGTGTTTCATCTTCGACGGACGGAGCCTAACAAACAACTGCCAGCCGCCGTGGGTTGTGCCGCCGTAATATGGGGTCAACGCCGAAGGGTTTGAGTTCGCAGTCAGCATTCCGCCAAGGCCGATGTCGATCCCTTTATCTTTTACTATATCGCGTACATAACCAAGCGAATATGCTCCGACCCAAAACACGCCGTCGTGCAGCGGGTCGCTGTTCGGGATGACAAGCTCATGGCCATCTTTCTGAACACGCTCGACGCGGCCGAAGATCGAGTTTTTACCAAAGGTATAATCGCTTTCGAATAAAAACGAGTTCGTAAATTCTCCCTCCTTGTAATTTTGGCCCCAGACGAATGTGCTGGCCCAGTTCCTGGTGTCGCTGAATTGTTTATTGTAAATCGCAGATGCGGTAGTGCGTCGAAGATTATCGAGATCCGGTTCGGCGCGCTCGGGTTTCTTCAGATAGCCGTGCGATATCTGGAACGCCCACTGCGGCGTTGGATTGATTGAAAGTCTGGCGCTGAACGAATTCAATCGCAGTCTGTCGAACGCCCAACGGTTCTCGTCGGCCTCGGTTCCGTTAAAGACGCTGGCCTCTATCTTTGCCTTGCCGAAATTGTACCCACCCGTGACTACGCCCCAGGTTATATGCGAGGCGTCCTGCCAATGATGGCCGATCGGGGCGTCAGGATTGTTCATTCCGGACGCGCGATGCAAATACATCGGCGGTCCGAGAGACGGCTCGCCCACGATTGCCCCGTATAGAAAAAAAGATTGTTTCTCGCCGGTTTTGTACGAATAGGAAGCCGCGAGTTCCGAGATAAAATCGTGCGGATGCTGGCGGTCGTGGATCGGCTCGCCTCGGAAAAGTTCGCCTGATTGATATAGCAACGGATAACCGTAACCGCGTTCGATCGCAGGATCGAGACTTGCCATCACGCGCAGGCCTAGCTGCGATTTATTCGTCAGCGGCCGCGAATACATTGCCATGAACATATTCGGCGCGTCCAAGCGGCTTTGGCCGCCTTTGCCCGCAGCGGACACATCGCGGCTCGATCCGATCTGTGTGTAACGCAGAAACTGTGTGCCCATCAGCATCAGCATTCCGCCGTCGGAGTACATTTTCGTATACGCATGCATCGGCGAAGAATCCGGCAGCCACGACGTGCCGGAGCCTTCGCGATTCATCGCGTCGCCGATGTCGATAGTCGACGACATCTGCATCGAATGGTCGGGACGTGTCATAGCGCCGTGCGAAGTATGCGGCGTCGGAAGCGGCGTCACAACATTTCCTTGATCGTGCGGCGTCGGCACGGTTTGCGGTTCCGCCATCATGTCATGATCGTGAGGCGTGGGCGAAGGCTTGGGCTGGGGCATGTTATGGTCGCCGTGCGGCGTCGGTGAAGGTTTTACGGCCGGCTGGGCGGCTGGGTGATCGTGATCTTTATCTTCATCCGGCGAATGGACATGTTCGGTCTTTTCCGGCATTTTCACGTCGCTGCCCGGCTTAACGCCGACGGCAATGTTGCCCCACATTCCGCCTTTAGCGTGGCTGCGGACGGAACAGAAATATTTGTACACGCCGTTTTCATTCGCCTTGATAACGATCTGCTCGGCCTGCATTATTTCACCCTCGGACTTTGCCGCCAGCTTTGCTGTGCCCGCTGTTTCTTCGATCTCCGGCGCGAGCTGAAACTCTCCCATCACGTGTCCGAATCGCACGTCATGGCGCATGTCTGCGTCTTTGTTTACAAAAAGTACGGTTAGTTTCGCTCCGGCAGGAACGACCAGCGTCGGGTTTCGCACGCCTTGTATCCGATACGAAAGCATGTCGTCTTCCGGCCCGGTTACAACTACAATCGTTATTTCTTTCCCGGAAAAAGTAAGGTTCGACCCCTCAACTTTTCCCCGAGTGATGTTCTTTTCGAATGCCGTGAGGTCAGCCGCCGCAACGGTTTTTTTCTCGCTGCTTACTAAGGTAAAAGCAGTATGTGCATAAGCATTCACGCCCGCGAACAGGGCGAGAAGTGCGATCAGTAATATCTTGTTCACGTAATTTCTCCACGCTTGTAAAACGTAAATTCTCTTCGCCCGCGATTTATTAGCGCGAACGAAACAAAAGCGATCCGAAACGCCCGATTTCTCGAACAATCCGGCTGGTTTTTGGCTTATATGGTGATTTACAGGCGCGGAGGTGCTCGCGAAGGGCCTGAAACTAATAGAGTGTCGCCGCAGGCCAAAAGATCGCCCCTAAACAACGACGCAGCTTCAGCATTCTCAAACGGAGCAGGTTCGACGTCGGCGATCCAAACCTGGGAGGAGGAGTGAATCTTTTCTAAAGCGGCCTTTTTATTGTCTGATTTGACTATGATCGCGGGGGCGGGTGTGTCAACAAAACAACTACAATTCGAATCGACGATATCAAAAAGCGGCCGTTCATCCGAAGACATCGTCATTCCCTCGTGCGGGGAAGAATGGCACGACGGCTGTTCGGCAACTCGGGTTTCCCGGTGATGAGTGCATGCACAGGCCGAAACCGCCGAAACACACAACGCCATCACGACAACAAATGCTGCCGAAAGTTTGCAAAGGCCGCGATCAAGATATACGTTTTGCAAAACGCTCATCCGATTTAAATATAAGTTCCGGCTCGGCGATATGCAATCTTGCTATCGGCGGAACGAACCGTGTAGCATATTTTAGTGCCGCAAATGCGCGAAGAATTGCTGACCTTTCGGACGCTCTATGATAGTCCGATGATCGGTGTGCGCGATTATATTTGCCGAGACACAAGCTGCACGAAATCGGCCGAGGAGCATTCAGATGAAAATGCCATCGTGCTGATGAGACACGGCGCTTTTTCAAAGCATTTCGGAAAGGTGCAACGGCCGATGTCAACCAATCGATATTCTTTTCAAAGGATTCGGTTTATCAAGTAAGCCATTCGATCGATCACGGAGCCCGTGGAACTACGTTTACGGTGGCTCCGACGATCCTGCAGGATATCGTTCGCGAACTCGATCCGACGGTTGACGACCATCCGGACGCTCCTTTTCCGTTTCTGACCGGTCCGTGCGAGCCCGACGTTTTCTGGCGACACTGCGATTTTGTGCGCCACCTTGAGGCGGCGAGCGAACAGCCGCTTGAGCCTTTGTGGGCGGACGTGACCGGGCTTCAGTTGATGGCCGACGTGCTCGAGGCCGCATACATAAGACACGGCATCAAGCGGCAACGTCGGGCAACCACAGGCGCCGATCATGCCGAGCGTACGGAGGCGGCGAAGGCATATCTTTCAACGCACATGGCCGACGCCGTAACGCTCGAAGATGTTGCCGCCGAGGTGTGTGCATCACCGTTCAATTTTGCTCGCATTTTTCAGCAGCAAACCGGTTTGCCCGTGCATCGCTATCTGACGCTGCTCCGGCTTCGGGCTTCGCTTGAACTCTTAGCTTCGCCGAATGCCGATCTAACTTCGGTCACCCTAGACTTGGGTTTCTCAAGCCACAGCCATTTTACCGACGTTTTCCACCGGGAATTCGGCGAGACTCCGTCGGATTTTCGCAAGAAGGCGAGTCGTAAAATCGTCCGTCAAATGAGCAAGAATCCGATAGCAGATTAGGTCGGCTTTCTAATAAATTACCTCTCATGAAGAGACGAACCCTTTGCAGTAACTGTTAACTATCAACTGAAAGACTTTAACTGACAAAAATTCCGATGATGACAGTTAACAGATGATGACAGTTAACAGTTATGACAGTTAACAGTAAACAGTTATTTTCGGGCCGCGATCTTCATGAATAATTCTTTTCGGAGGTACAGAAAAATGACTGCATCAAAATGTCCCGTCTGCGATTGGGAGATCACCGACGGCGGAATCAAAGTAATCGTTGCCGGAAAAGAGGTCACGGTTTGCTGTGACGAATGCGCGACACAAGCGATCGCCGATCACGAAAAAGCCGCAGCGGCTTAAGGGCAGCATCGCGTAAGAAGATAGTGGTCGGTTGCCAGTGTATAGAGTTCGTTAATTATACTCTTACCACCCATTAGAAAAACGGCAAGAACTCGGATGTTAATGCATTTCAAGGAAACGGCTTGACCGAAGCCTCGACATCAATTCATTGAAGCTCTGATCGCCGAAGAGCGGCTTCCAGACCGGGTTGCTTTCGAACCAGGGCAGATTGTGATTTCCTAAGGCGATAGCGCCTTCGAGCCATTTTAGAGCGAGGTCCGTCTTGCCCGCCATCAGGTAAGCGGAGGCAAGCCAATATGCTACGTTCGGGTCCGCTGCAGCTACTCTTTCCGTGCTCTCGGTCAATTCGTTCAAGGCGGCTTCTTTTTCGCCTACCGCACTTAGGCACATAGACATGTATGGCCGCAAACCATCGCTTGGATATTCTTTAAACAGGGTTCTAAACAGTTTCGCGGAGCCTCCCGGGTCGCCGGAACGAAAGGTAAGAATCGCGTGAAAGATCCTTACATAAGGGTGATTAGGTTCCAACTTCCTTCCAAGTTCGATCTCTTGAAAAGCTTCTTCGAATTTTCCCTGATACCAAAAAAGCCTTGCCCGAAAACAGTGAACGGTGGCTCTGGCCGTAGGGTCGATCCGCAACATTTCATCGTGGCATCGGAAAGCGTTTTGGTAGTCGCCATCGAAGCGAAAGCCGGCCGCACTCAGATATTGGACCTCGAAAGTGTGCGGCGCATCATGCCGCAATTCGGACATCTGTTCTCGCGACTTTTGCGTTTCACCCTGCAAACGATAAGTGAAGGCACGGTACGCACGCGCCTCGATTATCTGCGGGTCCAACGAGAGAGCATGATCCAGGGCTTCTGCGGCACGCTCGATATCTTCCCGGCCCCCGACCACTTTTATTACTCGTTGCAGATAGCACATACCCAAACCGCTGTAAGGAAGGGCGAATCCCGGGTCAAAGTCGATCGCTCGTTTGAAGTGCTCGATCGCGATCTCAACGTTTCCGTTTGCAACAGTATGAAAAACATAGCTTCTCAGTTGGTCGCGGCCACGCAAGTATTCCATGTAGGCAAGTGAATCAATAGTCGGTCCCGTGTTTTCCGTGTGTGAAGGTGTTGCGAGCTCGCACTTCAAACCGTCAACAATACGATGCGTGATCGTGTCTTGCAGACCGATGATGTCATCGGCATCCGAATCAATACTCTCACCCCAAATAACGTTTTTATCGAGCACATCTATCAATTGCGTCGTGACCCGAATTCGTTTGCTGGCGAGCAAAAAATTTGCCGTCAAAATGGCGTCCACTTTCAACTCCTTGCCGGCAACCAGCGGATCGACAGTTTGTCCGAGATACCGTGCAACCGCGGCGGAAGGCCGAACCACGAGCGAGCGTGAGCGTGCCAGCTCTGTAATTACGGCGTCCGCCAACGCAAATTCGAAAAAGCCTACACTTGCGTCGCGGGTAATATTTGTAAATGGCAGAATTGCAATGCTCCGCGGCGCGGCCGCACCGGTTTCGATTTCGCGCCCGAGACCCTTTAAATCTCCAACCATGTCGCGCATCGTCTGATAGCGGTCACCTCGGGATTTGGACAATGCCTTTTTAAGTATTTGCTGAAGTCTCCTGTGAAAACCAGCCCCCGAATTTTCTATCTGCTGCGGCTCGACTTTCAGGACGGACGCAATTACGTCGGAAGGGGTCGGCCCTTGAAATGGTTTTTGCCTGGTTATCATTTCGTACAGAACAACGCCCAGGCTCCATATATCCGTTCGTTCATCAACCTCGATCCCACGTGCCTGTTCGGGCGACATATAGCTGACCGTTCCGACTATCATGCCGGGCGTCGTTTTTACATCGTGCCACGTACCCTCTTCCGGATTTATCGCAGGGCCTTGATTTACACTGAGCTTGGCCAGTCCGAAATCCAAAATTTTTACGTAGCCGTCCTCGCGAACCATGATGTTGTCCGGCTTAATGTCACGGTGGACAATATTGGCTTCATGAGCCGCGACCAGTGCGGACGCAGTTTCCACCGCGATGTTGATCGCTGTCCGTGGGTCGATAGAAGAGCGTGAGAGACGTGCTCTCAACGTCTCACCATCGACAAACTCCGTCGAAATGAAGTGCATGTCGTCCGTTTGGCCGAATTCATATACCGTGAGTATATTGGGGTGGTTTAGAGCCGAGGCGGCACGGGCTTCCTGGATGAAGCGACCCAGCGTTTCCGGATCGCGGGTTGCGTCGGCGTACAGTATCTTGATCGCCACAAACCGCTTCAGCCGCGTGTCTTGGGAGAGGTAAACTTCGCCCATCCCACCTGCTCCTATTTTTCGAATGATCTTGTAATGGTTGAAAGTTTGCCCGGGTTCAAGCTGGTCTAATCGCGTGTCGGTCGACAGACCTTCGATCTCTCCGGCAAATGGCGTTTCCATAAAGCTTCCCGCCGCATCGGAAGAAGATAGTAAAACTTCGACCTCACGAAGCAGATCTTTATCGCCGGCACACGCATTTTCCAGGAATGCTCTTCTGCCGTCGGGCTCGATCTGCACCGCCGCGTCGAAAATCGCTTTAACTTTTTGCCAATCGTCAGGATTCATCTTTTCCGGACAATTCACGGTAAAGCCACGCTTTTGTCATTTTCCAATCACGCTTGATCGTGGCCGCCGAGAGTCCTAAGACGCTGGCCGTCTCTTCAATCGTCAAACCGCCAAAATATCGTAACTCGACAATCTGGGCCTGTTGTTCGTCCATCTTCTCAAGCCGCGTCAAGGCGTCATCCAAAGCCAAAAGATCGACGTCGGTTTTTTCGGCCGAAATCAAGATCGATTCATTAAGCTCAATGTTTTCCGCCGTGCCGCCACGCTTTTTCCGGTGACGGGCATTGGCGTAATTTACCAGGATCCGGCGCATCATGTTGGCGGAAATTGCGAAAAAATGTTCGCGATTCTGCCAATCGACCCGGCTTTGCTCGACCAGATTCAGATATGCCTCGTGGATAAGTGCGGTGGTTTGCAAGGTGTGGTTTTGCCGTTCTCTACGCAAGAAGCGATGTGCCTGGCGGTGCAGTTCTTCATAAACAAGCGGCAAAAGTTCATCCAACGCCCTACCGTTTCCGTCACTCCACGCTTGTAAAAGCCGGCTTATTTCGTTTGGTCGATGGGCAGTTTCTGGCATAGGGGAATTCCCACAAAACAAAGTACTT
This sequence comes from Acidobacteriota bacterium, assembly GCA_013140875.1. Classification (GTDB taxonomy): domain Bacteria; phylum Acidobacteriota; class Blastocatellia; order Pyrinomonadales; family Pyrinomonadaceae; genus OLB17. The sequence goes on along the minus strand of JABFSB010000088.1, from coordinate 712 downwards.
TACCGCTGCATACCTCGAAAATACGCCCTTAAATTCGACACGTCAATGACATCGTCGGACCACCGATCAAGGCTGCACGAGAAAATTATTTTGCCCCCTTAAAAATAAATTGAGCCGATCTTCTCCGATTCGTTGCGTTACACATTTGAAGGCGGCAATCGCTCTTCACTCAAATTCATAAAAAGGAAATGAAATCAATGAAAAATCAATTTTACGCAGTCATCTTAGGCCTTGCTGTCATAGTCCTTTTCAATGCGGGCCAAACTTATGCTCAGTCACGGGAAGGCTTGAGGGTCGATGTTCCCTTTGCCTTTACCGCAAACGACAAAAGCTTCCCGGCCGGAACTTACGTGCTCGATTCGGCGAGCGACAGCCGTATCGTCTGGAAACTTTACGGCGACGATCTGAATGCCGGCCGAGTATTTCTTTTGTCGTCAAGCCTGTCAGGAACCCCCGCCGGCAGCGTCCGACTCACATTTCACCGGTATGGAAACGAGAATTTTCTGAGTGGTTTCAAGACGTCGTCATATCAGGTTGAATTGCCGACATCCCACCGTGAAAAGTACGTCCGGCAATCAACAGGGGGTTCCGCAATTTATCAATTAGTGACCACGGAAGCGGTTTCCGCCCGATAGGCGTGCTTTACCGCTCCGCTATAAACAAAGGTCCAGTTCGCATTTTTCGCGACGAAAAGCATTCATCCGTCCTTGCG
>JABFSB010000296.1 GCA_013140875.1 Acidobacteriota bacterium | reverse complement strand
CAGCAACGCCGACCTGTTCGGCTGGAGCGACAAGATCGGCTCGATCACCGCCGGGAAGTACGCCGACATTATCGCGGTCGAAGGCGACCCATTGAAAGATGTGAGCATTCTCGAGAAGGTGAATTTTGTAATGAAGGGCGGCGTTGTGTTCAAAGGGTCGACGCCCTAAACCGCATCGGTCAGTCCATCTCTGGAAAGTACTTAAAACCGGTCAGTTCCGCCAGTTCGGCATATTTGCTCAGCAGGTGGCGGCAAATTATCTTCGGACTTCGATAGGTGTGGAAAGCCTTGAAAAGCAATAGCTCAAAAGCCGACGATTCTATCCAGTCGACGTCTTTTGTAAAGCCGGTAACAAGCGCAACCTTTGTCTGGTCGACAAAATACGCAACCTCGCGCGGTTTTCGCAGCGTGCTGCAGGTTCCGAAATGAATGATCCAGTTCGCAAAACGAGAGTTCATCATTGAGGCGAGGTCGGTAAGCGAGACCTTATCGCGATGCAAATGAATCTTTCCAGGCGAGCCGTGAAACGCAAAGTACAATACGCCGTAATTTCGCTTGCAAAGCAAATTAAGATTGTATTTCAGTTCTTCGCGGGTGTTGCAGGTCATATGGCTGAACTTGCCGGCCTGTGTCTTTGAGATCAATTGAAGCGTGGGCAGGACGTTCAGGCGGTCTTCAACCCGGCGGTCCCACATCGATTCCAGACAGGCAATGTTTCGTTTGCGATATGCCATTATCAATTTTGTGCTAGTAAAACCGCGCCGCCAAACGTGAGAAATAATATTACGCTTACAAATGCGTTCGTTGTAAAAAACGCAGCGTTCATGCGGGAAAGATCGTTCGGTTTGACGAGGGTGTGCTGATAGGTCATCAGCACCGCGACCGCAATGACTCCGAGCAGTGCGAGCCAGCCGAGCTCCGCGACGAAGTAAAGAAGTATAAGAACGATAAACGCCTGAGCGTGAAAAAGGCGGGATATCCAGAGCGAGTTCCTGATCCCAAAGCGTGCCGGTATGGAATGCAGCCCGTTTTTCTTGTCGAATTCGTAGTCCTGACAGGCATAAAGAATATCGAAGCCGGCGGTCCACATCAGAACAAATAGCGAAAGCAGCAGAGGCACCTCGGAATCGATCGAGCCGCGCACCGCAATCCACGCAGCCGTGGGTGAAATAGCGAGTGCCAAGCCGAGGAGGACGTGAGCCAGAGCCGTGAAACGCTTGGCGTACGAATATCCGAGGACGCTGATTAAAGCAACCGGCGAAAGGACGAACGTCAGCCAGTTCAATGAATAGGCCGAGAAAAGAAACACGGCGACGGATATAAAGAAAAAAGCCCACGCAAAACCGAGGCTTAGCTTGCCGCTCGGGATCTCGCGATTTGCGGTGCGCGGATTTTTGGCATCGACGTCTCGGTCGACGATCCGGTTGAAGGTCATTGCCGCCGATCGTGCTCCGACCATTGCGAGTGTGATAAAAATGATCTGCCGCCACGACGGCAATCCCTCGGCCGCCAGAACCGCTCCGAGAAATGCAAAAGGAAGCGCGAACAGCGTGTGTTCGAACTTTATCATTCGCAGGGTCGTCTCTAGTTTGCCAAAAACAGAGGTCATCGATCTTACCTCGGATATTATCAAAACGGCGGCCGCTTTGCAGTTTCGCACTTGCCCGATTCAATCGTGACCGGCACAATACGACGCAGCCGACAAAAAACCTTTAACGCGAATGCCGAGCGGTAAAACACACGACGCGATAACTTTTCTGCTCGCCGCTCCGATTGCGGGAGCGGCGTGGGCTGCAACAGCCGACACGGCGATGACGGCTGCTGTTGCGGGAGCTTTCCTCTTTGGCGGACTGATGTTCGGCCCCGATCTCGATACGCTTTCGGATCAATATTCGCGATGGCGGCTCTTTCGACCGTTCTGGCTTCCATACCGAACGATGTTCAAACATCGGTCGCGCTGGTCGCACGGGTTGATCTTTGGGACGCTGTTCAGGGTGGTCTATTTTCTCGGTGCATTGACCCTGGCAATATACACCGCATTCTTAATAAAAGCGTCGATCACGGGCGGCAAAGTGCCCGACACCGAATCGTTCCTATTGGCATGGCGTCAATTGGGCGAGACTTTACGAGGGCAATTCGGCGATCAGGTATTGCCGTCGATCTTTGGCGGATTGTGGATCGGAGCTGCGAGCCACACCTTTACCGATATGGCAGTGACGTATGTAAAGATAGGCCGGGTAACCGAGTTTTTATGAATTACCTGCGGGAAGCCGAGTCCATCGGAACAGCAAGGAAACGGACCACTCTGGTCGAGCGCAGCCCTGGTTCACCTGCCGGTTCTGGCTTGGCAAAGCCTGAGGGCCTGTCGGCGGACGGCGTCGGACACATTTTTGTTTTTGGACAGTGCGGCCAGATCGCGAAGCTGAAGGCGCGATAGAATCGTTAGAACGTTTGCGATCGGCGTTCGCGGATTGCGGGCAAGATTATGGACGATCATGTAGCTGCGCGACCATTGGCGGTCGTTGGCTATCTGGCGGAGGATGTCTTCCGCGATAGAACGCATTGCCGCGATCTTTTCCATCTCCTGCTCGGTGATACGCGGATTTTGAACAACCGCCGCCGAGACGATGCGGTTCGGATCGCGGATTAGAATATTGCGGGCCTCGCGGTCACCTTTCATGGCAAGTTTTACGCGGTCTTTCATGCCCATCTTCATCACGCGGTTGAGAACGGAAACGCGTTCGCTGCCAACCTCGCCGTCCTCCATGTGAAATTCACCGAGTATCTTGTCGACGATGGCTTGACGCTGTTCGTACGATTCTTCGTAGATCTCTTCAATGTACTCAAGGCCCAGCCACGAATCGTCGGTTTCGCTGTCGGGCACCTCGATCATACTTGCAAGAAACAAGGCGTCATCGAGGTCCATATCCGAGCCTTCTAAATCCTGCCCGAATTCGGATTGCTCGATAAATTCGGCGGCGGCTTCCTTGCCCTGGGCGCGCAGCTCATTTGCGATCTGCTGGGCACCGCGTTCTTTTTCGAAGAACTCGCGCTTGGTCTCGCTTGCTCTTCGTTCGGCCTCGGATGTGCGATGCGGATTCGAAATGATCGCGTCGATCAGTGCCGGCGTCCTGATTAGAAGCTGTTGATTGAGGGCAATCCGTTCGATCAGATCGGAATTTGATGAAGTTTTCGCAAACCGGACGAAAGTTTCGCCTGATGTTTTGCTGTTGGTTATGATCGCTTCGTGAAGGCTCGACGGGAGATCAGGCCGATCGGCAAAATAATCGAGCACCGAAACGGCAACGTCCTCCGTCCGCAGCGAGCTTTCAAGCGCAACCGCGTCCTGTGTTTGCAGCGTCTGACGTGCGTGCTGGGAAAGTTCGGCGTCTTCCGAACGTGCAAAGGCAACCAGCACTTCCAACAAATCCGACTGCGGCAGCGGCAAAGCGCCGCGCGCGGCCGCCAGCACCGCCGGACGCGGTGCCGTGCCCTCGACAATTGCTCGGACGACTGGATTAAGTGATTCGATGGAAGGCGGCATATTCTAGACGTTCATGATCATCAAAGGCGGGCGTTCCGGAAATTACCGACCATTACCTATTTTAACACCTCTGGAATCTTCTTGACTAACGCTTAGCGTTAGCATAACTTTAACGATTTGAGAGTGATCCGGAAATTACCGCGGAGCACTCTTGTTTTACTTTATACATACACGTAATGATAAAAGACACACTTACCAGTTCGATAACCGAAAAGAATGCGGTTATCGGCGTCATCGGCCTTGGCTATGTCGGGCTTCCACTTATTGTCGAATTCTGTCTAAAGGGCTATCAAGGGATCGGTTTCGAAGTAGATAAGAAAAAAGCGGACAGCATAAATGCAGGCGAATCGTACATAGTCGACGTTTCAGGAGAGAATGTTCAGAAATGCTTGGCGGACGGAAAACTGTCCGCTACCACGGATTTCAGCCTTCTCGCTAAGTGTGACGTGGTTATCATCTGCGTTCCTACGCCGCTGCGAAAGACCAAGGACCCGGATATGTCCTACATCATCGCGGCCGGCGAAGAGATCCAGAAATACTTGCGAAAAGGGCAGTTGATCATTCTGGAATCGACGACATATCCCGGCACCACCGACGAAGTACTGCAGCCGATGCTGGAAGAAAAAGGTTTCAAATTGGATGAAGATTTTCTCCTCGCCTTTTCGCCGGAACGCGTCGATCCGGGCAATCCGCAATTTCAAACGCACAACATTCCAAAAGTTGTCGGCGGTGTGTCGCCGGATTCGACCGAGGTCGCCTCGCTGCTCTACGCGCAGATCGTTAACGAAGTTCATTCGGTCTCGTCGGCCCGCGTGGCCGAGGCGTGCAAGCTTTGGGAAAACACGTTCCGCGCGATCAACATCGGAATGGCGAACGAGATGGCGCGGCTTTGTAATACCCTTGGCATCGATACATGGGAAGTGGTGCGAGCGGCGGCGACCAAGCCGTTCGGATTTATGCCGTTTTATCCCGGCCCGGGAATCGGCGGCCACTGCATTCCGCTCGATCCTCATTATCTATCGTGGAAGGCGCGGCAGCACGGGTTTGATTCGCAGTTCATAAGCTTGGCGGAGCAGGTAAATTCGGGAATGCCGGCGTACGTCGTCAAGCTTGTCTCGACGGCGTTGAATGATGTGAAAAAGGCGGTTAACGGTTCGAAAATATTGATCCTCGGCGTCGCCTACAAAAAAGATATTGACGACATGCGCGAATCGCCGGCGTTGTCGATCATCGATCTGCTTCGTTCGCGCGGAGCGGACCTTGTTTACCACGACCCCTTCGTGCCGGAGGTGACGTTCGATCACGCGTACACAATCGGCGATGCCGAACCACTTTACAACAAGGACCTGACCGACGAGCTCGTCAAGAACAGCGACTGCGTCATCATCTGCACCGAGCACTCGAACATCGATTACAAACGTATTTGCGAACTGGCTCCGCTGATCGTCGATACGCGCAACGCGCTCTCACCGGATGTGCGTAACGGAAGCAAGGCGAAGGTGGTCAGGCTTTAAAGTCCGTACCACCTGCGGTAGCGGGTGGGGAACTTTCTTTCGAAGTAAGATGACTTGGAACGATTCCGAGGAGCCTACCTCATTACATTCAGAGCCTACGATACCTGGCTGCACCGTGACGATCGTGGTTCGGTTGATCGCCAAAATAAGGCTCATGGTTGAGCTGATAAAGGCAGTGAACGGAGAAGAGCCTCTACGACTTGGTGAACTATGTTTTGAATGGTCAGGGTAAAGATCTCCCGAACTTCGAAAAAGACAAGGACCCCACCCGCTACCGCAGGTGGTACGGACTCTTAGTTCTTATCTACCGGATAACCGGCGTCGACCCACGCAGCGGTACCTCCGATGAGGGCATAGGCGTTGTCGATGCCTTTTTCTTTTGCTTTCATAACCCAGGCTACGCTGGAATGCTCGGCGCCGCACGAGCAGTAGACGACGATCTTCTTGTTCGACGGCAGTTTGGCCTTGTTGTCTTCGAGGTCGCCGATAATGATGTTCAGGGCGCCGCGGACGTGTTCTTTCGCAAATGTTTCAGCACTGCGTACGTCGACAAAAACCGCATTGCCGTCGTCATACGCTTTTTTGGCGTCGGCCAGTGAAATGCGGGCGCCATCCGGCACGTTCGGCGTATCGAACGTCACTTCAGGCAAAGGCGGCAGCGGCGACGCCGAGTTTGTCATCTTGCCGGTCGTGGTCGAATGCGAACACGACGTCAATAAAAACCCGGCAATCGCAATTAGAAAAAAGGCTTTCATAAGGCCACAGCCTCTATTTCTCACCAAACGCATCGAGCACCTCATCCGCATGCTCAGCGACCTTCACTTTGTCGAAGATCTTCACGATCTTGCCATCGGCGTCTATCAAAAAGGTCTTGCGGATCGTGCCCATGTATTTCTTGCCGTACATGCTTTTCTCGCCCCAAACGCCGTATTTTTCAACGATCTTTTTGTCCGTGTCTGCAAGCAGGTCGAACGGCAGTTGGAACTTTGAGATGAACTTCTGGTGCGATTTTTCATCGTCGGTCGAAACGCCGAACACCTTTATGCCTTTCTTGTTAAAAACGTCGTCGGCGTCGCGGAACGAGCAGGCTTCCTTCGTACAGCCCGGCGTGTCGTCTTTCGGATAAAAGTACAAGACGACTCGTTTGCCTTTGTAATCGGACAGTTTTACTCTGTTACCGTTCTGGTCCGTTGCGGTAAAATCCGGTGCTTTGTTACCCTCTTTGAGCATTTGTTTTCCCCTTGGTTTGAGTTATCGATTCAATCCCAATTCTCCATTTTCAGCGTCCTTCGCGCAAACCGGTGTGTTTGGAGAAGGATTTTCTCCGCGAACTCCGCGTCTTTCTCGGGCGCCCTCAGCGTTGAATTTTTGTTAAGATTCTTTCAACGCAGAGAACGCAAAGAAAGACGCGGAGAACTCCAGAGAAAGAAGGCCAACATCAAATCCGAATGAGATTCATTTCCGAAACCGCCGGGATCGAAAAGCTTGCCGATATTCGTTCGGAGTTTACCTCGGAAATACGCGGCAGTTACGAGCACAAAGCCAGGCCGTGTTCGGCATGCGATTCGCCCGGCATCTGCTGTCGCGACGCCCATTTTGTTAATGTCCGCATCACCAGGCTTGAAGCGGCGGGGATCGATTCGGTGCTCAAGAGTCTTGGGCCGGGGCGGCGAAACTCAGTCCACGCCCGTGTCGATCAAACGATCGCAACTTACCGCCTGACCGACGACGACGGCGGCGAACCTAAGACATACGCATGCCCGCTTTTCGAGTCTGGAACAGGATGTCTGGTCCACGAAACCGCGAAGCCGCTGCCATGCATTGCCCACGCCTGTTATGACGACCCCGGCGACTTGCCGCCGGACGAATTGCTTGTCGAACGGGAGACCGAGATCTTCAAGCTCAATCGTCTCGTTTATGGCAAAGACATCGCCTGCTCACCCATTCCGCTTGCCATCGCCCGTTTCGGAAAATAGACCGCGGCCTCAACTGCCAACGTCTGTCCGCGACCTGAGCCTGCCCCCCGCGACCGTAACCGGTATCAGCAGAAATAGAAAAAGGAAGTGGTACCAAATCGGAATGTATTTCCAGACGGCAACCTGAACGCCTATTCCCACCAGCAAAAGGACTACCCCGAGTGCAAACGGTGCTTTCGAATTTTCGTTGGCAATAAACGCTGCCAGAAATCCGGCCATAAGCGAAAAAATCACGCTGCGTAAAAGGCCGACGATCAGGATCGTGGTGTCAGCAACAAATGGCTCGCCATTATACATTGCCTTTTCCAACCCGAACTGATGAGCACCATACCAGTCCTTTGAGGCGTTGATCAGCACCTGATCACTGCCGACCCAAAGGATCGACCACACAACAAATCCCACTATTACTCCAAGAATGATTCGAATCATAAATTCTCCAATAAATTCAAAATTGAAACGATAGATGTGTCCCCGGAGTCGCTTTGAACAAAAAGAGTTAACGCCGCGGATTATAGAAGAAAGGGCCACGAGGTTCAAGAGTGGTCCGCTTGAAGTAAGGGGACAGCTTAGGTTCCTTATTTGAAACGCGTGATATCTTTCTTTTGCAATGTTGATTTGGCAATATGGTGGTGTTCGACGGAAAGCTAAAAGGTCAGAACCGGGAGCGATAGCGACCGGGTTCTTTTGCCCCGGTAACAACATTTTGAGCACGACGATTCGACGAACGCTATTGAAGCCGAGAAAGCCTAGCAAAAGTCAGAACCGGGAGCGATAGCGACTGGGTAGCAAAAGTCAGAACCGGGAGCGATAGCGACTGGGTTCTTCTTACCATAAGTCGAAGTCGGGCAGTTCGTCACCTTGTGCATTGTTAACGTAGTTACACGCTTCCCAAATGCTATTCTCCGTCCACAGATTTCGTTTGCTGCCTTTGTCGGCCCAAGGCGTATGTTCATGCGACCATAAGCGGTCTTCTCGGAGCTGCCGCGTAGCGTTAGCTTTTAAGGCGATCAAGGCATCTTTCGGACTTTTTGATCCGATACATATAACGACATGGACATGATTCGTGCGAACGTTTATCGCGAGTAGCTTCCAATTTCGTTTTGTACAATTCTCCCGGATTGCCTTCTCGACAGATTTTCGCCTGGCTGCATTCAGCGTCACGGGCGGATGAAGCAGCAGTTTTTGATTGTGCTTCCGCCAGTTGCTGTTTGCCGCTATTCGTGGTGATCGGTAGGCGTTATTGTTTCGATCCACGGAGCCTCTCTGGTCGCCGTGAAGCCAGGTTCCATAACACCGAAACGTAAAGAAGACTGCAAGGGGAATGTCTGTGTCGTTCCACATCGCTTGATTGTTGTGCTTAAAATGTAGTTACCGGGCAAAAGAACCCAGTCGCTATCGCTCCCGGTTCTGACAGGGCGACCAACCCAGTCGTTGCCGATGCGCAGATGAGAACCCAGTCGCTATCGCTCCCGGTTCTGACAAGAGCCCAGTCGTTATTTGATCTGCAGCTCGAACGGCATCAAGAGCATGGCTTCGCCGCGTTTCATTTGGTCGAAGAGTTTGCCGAAGCGGAGTACACGGCGAGCGTCTTCGGGGAGCGATTCGACAAGAGCTTTCTGGGCCTTGCGGTCGGCGGTCAGTTCGGCGGATTCGCTGTCGTCGAAGATCGTTTCAAAGAACGGGCGTGGTTCGGGGAAGACTACTCGTTTAACGTCTTTGTCGGCGGGAAGCTGGGCGAGTTCCTTTGCGATCTGGATGGCGCGTTCGAGACCGCCGAACTCATCGATCAGCCCGTTGCCTTTCGCCTGGGTTCCGGTCCAGACGCGGCCCTGCCCGAGCGTGTTGACTTCCTCGTCGGTCTTGCCGCGTCCTTGCGCGACTTTCGGAACAAAATTTCCGAAATAGACGTTATCGGCCATCTGCTGCATCTTTGCGCGTTCTTCCGGCGTCCAGTGTTCGGTCTCCTTGAAAATTCCCGAGTTTTTGCCTCGCGTAGTGTATTGATTCGTCACCCCAAGCCAGTCATACAAGCCCTTTACGACAGGCTTACCCATAAACATCCCGATCGATCCAGTGATCGTGGACGGTTGAGCGACGATTTTGTTGGCGTTGCAGGCGATGTAATAACCGCCGGACGCGGCGACATCGCCCATCGAAACGACGACCGGTTTTTTCGCCTTTGCGTTTTCCAGTGCGTACCACATCAGGTCGGATGCGAGGGCCGAACCGCCGGGCGAATCCACGCGGAGCACGATCGCCTTGATCGACTTGTCGGCCGCGGCGTCATTAACGGCCTGAACGATCGTGTCCGAACCGACCATCTCGCCGCCCAACGGGCCTTCGCTCGAGCGGCCGACGTTGATCGCACCGGAGGCGAAGATGACCGCAACCCGCTCGCCGTTGTTAAGACCGAGCGAATCGGACGGGATTTCTTTATACTGGCCCGAACGCGTGACGCGAAGGTCTTCGGTCTCGCCGTAACCGAGCCGGGTTTTCAGGTCGTGATAAACCTCTTCACGGTAATAGGCGGCGTCGATCAGGCCGAGTTCCTGGGCCTGGCGCGCGTTGTACGGGGCATCGTCCACCAGAGCCTTTACGTCCGCGACCGATTTCTTTCGTGACTCGGCGATAGCGTTCGTGAATCGGCCATAATATTCATCAAGCAGTGCATTGATGACCTCTTTCTGGCCATCGCCCATCTCTTTTTTGGTGTACTGGTCGGGCGCGTTCTTGTACTTCGGGCCGATCTGGATCACATCGGTTTCGATTCCGAGCTTGTCGAGTGAACCCTTGTAAAACATCGCTTCGGCGGCAAAACCGTTTACGTAAATGTCACCCGACGGCGGCAGAAAGATCTTATCGGCGGCGGTCGCGATGTAATATTCCTTGTTCGTGCCGATCTCCATATATGCATAGACCGGTTTGCCCGAAGTGCGAAAATCGGCGATCGCGTCACGCAGCTCATCGGCCCGGCCCCAGCCTATGCCTGGGAAACTTATGTCCAGTAAGACGCCGCTTATCCGGGTATCGACCTTTGCTTTGCGTAGCTGGGTGAGCAGCCCGGTAAATGACTGCGGCTGGGCGAAACCGACGGCCCGGGCGAACGCATCGTCAGGCGTATAGTCCGGCAGCGAGCCGGAAACGTTGAGGAGAAGCACGCTATTTCGCGCGACTGTGGGCTGGTTGACCGATCTTACGATCAACGCAATGCCGATCACCGCGACAAGAAAAAGTACGACCGCGATCGCACCGCCAATGATAAGTACCTTTGCTGTTTTTGAAGTTGCCATTTTAGATTGTCAACGGCGGGAGCCGCCGCCGCCGCGATTACCATTATATCTTTACGCTTCGATCAAAAAAAAGGTTCATTTTGGAATGTGTGCAGAAATCTGTCGATTGAAAGCTTGCGGAAGCCCGCGCGTAAGCAAGGGCGTAACATCCAACGTTGAGCATTACGCCCTTGCTTACGCGCGGGCTTCCGCACTGATGCGGGCTTCCGCATTGTGCATCGACGGGTCGAGCATTTCATTTTTGGGTTGGTTGCATCATATACTCGAATATTCGGCCTGAAGGCCTGATTGCAACTTGTTTATGGCGAAGAAAGGATCGATCCTGATCTGCGACGATGAAGAGATAATGCGCGAGGTGCTGGAGACCATTCTCTCCGGTGCCGGATACCGCGTTGAACTGGCAAAGACGGGCGAAGAGGCCCTGGAGTTGTACGGCCAAAAGCCGTTCGATGTCGTTTTGATGGACGTTTCGATGCCCGGAATGGGCGGATTGACGGCGCTGGAAGAACTGATCAAGGTCGATCCCGAGGCGGTCGTGCTGATGATCACGGCGTTCGCGACCTTTGACACGGCGATTTCGGCCTGGGAAAAAGGCGCTACCGGCGTAATTCGTAAGCCCTTTCAAAATGAGCAGATACTGGCGTTCGTCGCAAAAGGTGCAAAGAAACGGCGGCACGAAGAAGAACGCCAGACGCTGCGTCAGGTAATGACGCGTTCGGTCAAACGTGACGCGATCATCGGCCGTTCGGAGAAGATGGAAGAGATATTCCGGCTGGTCGATCGTGTGGCCCCGGCCCGCTCGACGGTGCTGATCACGGGCGAAAGCGGCACCGGGAAGGAACTGATGGCAAAAGCCATTCACGAAGCGAGTCCGCGAGCTGATTTTCCGTTTGTTGTTGTGAATTGCTCGAATATACCTTCGGAGCTGCTGGAATCGGAACTGTTCGGCCACACAAAAGGAGCCTTTACCGGAGCGGTCGCGGCCAAAAAGGGTTTGTTCGAGGTTGCCGACACGGGCTCGATCTTTCTTGACGAGATCGGCGATCTGCGGCCCGAAACTCAGGTCCGGCTGCTGCGCGTTATTCAGGAAAGGGAATTTACGCCGCTTGGCGATACGACGCCGTTAAAGGTGGATGTGCGAATTATCGCGGCAACGAACGTCGATCTGAAAGAGGCCGTAAAAACCGGTACGTTCCGCGAAGACCTATACTATCGCCTCTCGGTAGTGCCGATCGAACTCCCGGCGTTGAGGCAGCGGCCCGAAGATATTCTGCCGCTGGCGAAGCATTTCATTCAAAAATACAACGCCGAGAATCTGAGAGAAATATCCGAAAACCTTTCACCCGAAGTCCTTTCGCTGCTCGAAAATTACTATTATCCGGGCAATGTCCGCGAGCTTGAGAACATCATCGAGCGTGCGGTCGTGATCGCGGCGGGCGATGAGATAACGGTCGAATGCCTGCGGCCCGAAGTTCGCGATCCGGAACTGGCGTTCAAGATGGTCAAGCAAAGCGAAGGCGTTTCGGAAGAGATCGACCTCGCCCGCGGTGTCAATTTTTACGACCAGGTAAAACGCTTCGAAATAGACCTCATCCGCCGCGCCCTCGACCAAACGGGAGGCCACCAATCCCGCGCCGCAAGACTGCTCGGGCTGAACGCAACTACGCTGAATTCGAAGATAAAATCCTACAACATCCAAACCCGCTCCTAATGATGAATTTCTGACTAAAATCCGCCGGAATTCAAAAATTCGGAAAATAATTCAAGATACTAGATATTACGCCAATTTGGCCGCATATAAATCGTGTGTTTACAACGATTAGCTATTGCCCGACTATGGCATAAGATTTGACTTATTATACCGACGTTCTCTTTTCCACAAAGGACTAAAACAAGAGTAAGCAAGATTAAGCAGTAAATTAGGAGGAGTAATATGAAGAGGTTTTCAATCGCTCTCGTGCTGATTGTTCTCAGTTCGGCCATTGCCCTTGCCCAAGGCACGACCGGCAGCCTCAAGGGTACGGTTTCCGGCCCTGACGGCGTTTTGCCCGGTGCGACAGTGACCGCGACTGACGCTAATACAAGCAGAGAGCAGACAGTCACATCAGGCTCTGACGGCTCGTATAGGTTTACGCAGCTGGAGTTTGGTACCTATACGATCAAGGTCACGGCTACGGGCTTTAAGACACTGATCGCGAATGCGCAAAAAATCGACGTTGGCCGCGAGGCAGCACTTGACCTGACGCTTGAGGTCGGTGAGGTTTCGGCTGAGGTCGTGGTCACGGCCGGTGCCGACGTTGTTACGTCGACAACCGCTCAGGTCAGCAACACCGTCAGCCCGCAGCAGATCCTTTCGCTGCCGCTGCTCGTCCGCAACCCGCTCGCGTTGAC
>JABFSB010000265.1 GCA_013140875.1 Acidobacteriota bacterium | reverse complement strand
CATTTACAGTTTGCCGGTGCGTGAAGACGACCCCTACGATTTTCTTTACGAAGGGCCGTCTAAACTTCAGCAGGCGGGAGTGAAGTTTGCGGTTTCGACCGGTGATCCGGGAGCCGAGAATCGCGATCTTCCTTATCATGCGGGCTTGGCCGGTGCTTATGGTTTGTCGAAAGAAGAAGCTTTAAAGTCGGTCACGCTTTATCCAGCCCAGATACTCGGCGTCGACAACCTGATGGGAACGATCGAGGTCGGCAAGATGGCGAACGTGGTAGTTGCCGACGGCGACATACTCGATCCGCGGACGAACATCAAATACATGTTCATCAATGGACGCCTGATCCCGCTTACCAGCAGGCATACGGAATTGTTCGAGAGTTTTAAGGATCGGAAATAGCTCGGGCCCCGGTGCCGGGAATATCCCAAAAGTCGCCGAAGCGCATTTCTTTATTATGATAGAGAGACAGCGGACGGCGGTTTTGTGGTTATTATCACACACAGGTTGCGAAAGAAATGTAGTATCGTCTCGATCCGAATTGGACAAACTTTGATCAGTGCAAGGGAGGAACAGTGATGGCGGGATTACGGAAAGATCAGATCGACGTTCTCATATCCGAAGGAACGTTTCGAGGGTTGAAAAAGTTAAGGGAACGGGGTGCCGTAACTCCCGCGGAAGAAAAGATGGTGATAGCCGGAGCCTACAAGGCCATCCTTGTCGAGGTGGCGGAAGCGCGGAAGGAGCTTTCGCATATTCAGAATGCTCTCGCCGCGTTGGCGGCAGCGGCACAGAACGCACAAAGGGCTCCGGCAGGTCCGGCGGCGGACAATTTTTACAATCAGATGACGAATCACCTCATCACCTTCGATGCATGGGTCGTCAGTCTTCTTGAAACGGACCTCACGATAACCGGCCTGCTCAATCCGGGCCACACGAGAAACAAGATCACGGAACTGGCAAAAGCGATGAATGCACTGATGGACAAGCGAGCGGCCGAACGCCACCCGGTGCTTGACGACCCGCACCTCTTTCGCGGTTACGTCGATCGCTAGGATCTTTTGTAGCAAAAAACGGCCGCTCAGGGTAAAACCTTGGGCGGCTGTTTTATATTGTTTCCCGGCCGTAGTGAGAGGGCACCTTTGCGTTGTGGTCTTCACTATTCCCCTAACCGGCCTACCGGCGAGTATTTTCTCACGCAAAAACGGATTAAACAGATCGTCTTGTCAATATTGATCGGTCCACATCTAGTGCTTGTTTAGATTTTGATAGCACGGCTGTCGGGGCGGCCGAGGGACTGATCGCGGCGGTTGAGACAGAACCGAGGAGATAGCGGCGATGGTTGATACTGGAAAACGGGTGCCGCCATGGCATTTGTCGCTTAATGGTAAACTCGTCGGCCCGTCCGACATTTGGGGAAATAGATTTCCGCCGCCGGAATGTTGGGTTGAGTTTCACACTACCGATCAGAGCTATATTCTGATGGCAAGATCCTCGATGTTTGCCGGCGCGATCACGGACCCGGGCGGCATTTTCAATTTAACTTCGCCTCAACATCCGCGAATCATTCCGTCAAACAGCTATTATCTTTTAATAACCAACAATACAACTAAGCAAACGCATAGACATCCGATCAACGCGATCGAATATAACCGAATGGTACATGTGGCCGGCGGCTCGCATCTGAATTTCGACGAGCTGCAGGTGCCGTGGACCGCGGTCGTGCCGGTGATCGCGCGAATAAACGGCCGCGACATGAAATATCCGGTCGATGTGGCAAGGGGTTTGATACAGCAGTTCAAGGCATACAACGCTGCTACAACGGTCGATCTGGTTCGGAGCTCGGCGGGCCAGCCGGACCCCGATCCCGATCTCGACGCGCTTCTCGCGGCGATCGAGGCCGAGGGCAACGGAGCAGGTCCGCCCGACAAATGCCTAAAGTTCCTCAGGGAAATAACTCCTAAGCTGAGGATCAATTTGATGAGCATTCGAAAACCGGTCGATGCTGTTACGCTCGGGCTGGAAAAGTGCTCAAATAACCGCTATAACACTCAGAATATCAGGGATTTTGCTTCGATGAGGCTGGACGCGGCGGTCACGAAAGCTTTCGGCATCACGAGCCCGTTCTTTTTAGAGTTAAAGGGCCGGGCCGGGTTCAGCGTCGTGCTTTTTGCCGCGGGCTGCGTGGCAAACGGGAAAAAGATCAGGGTCACTACGGCCGACACAATTTCGGAACACGTGACCTCGGTCTGGGTTTGAATTATTGATTTTCCGATCATAGACGAGGATAAAAAAATGGGCGAAGTTTGGATCGATGCTCGGACGTGGTTTTATAAGCCGACTGTCGGCAATCTCTGGCAGGAACGGTTCAAAGGAAGAAAATTTGACTCTTACCTGGGCAAAAGTTCTCATCCTACGCAAAATCATGTACTGAGATTATATTTGCGGGTTTTTCTCAATCCTATAAACAAGCGTTCAAGTGCAATCGACGCCAATAAGCGTTCTTTTCCGATAAAAGACTGGACACCGCGCGGCTGGGAAAAATTTACTAACGAGTTCGCAAAACAAAGCCGGCTGTGGAACAACCGTTTTTGGCTGATTCCGCCGAGGCATTTCAACATCATGGACGCATTGAACGGCAGTCACTTTATTCGGCCGAACGTAATGTGTTATCTCGATACACAAACCGTCAACGCGCCGGGCGCCGCCCATCGGACGATCGACGTGTTCAACATCGATGTCGACGAAGTAAAGAGGCGCGACGATCTGGACGACGACAAACCTTTTCTCGGAAAATTCCGGTCGGACAGTCATCATCTGGATTCCACGGACATCAACACCGGTAAACGAACGTACGAAGCCGACGACGGCGAGGAATATACCGTCAAGAACCATTACACCATGGCGCACGAGGTCGGCCACGCCCTGGGCTTAAGTCACATCGGCGTTCTTATGAAATCCGAAAAATGCGGATTGGCGATGAAATTTAGTAAAGAAAAGAAAAACCCGAAAGACATCCCGCTTCATCTTCGACGCGGCAAGAACGCACAGGTTTGTTACGGCGAATACGATGTAGCCGGTATGGCTGAAAACATAATGGGGCTTGGGTACAAGTTTGAAGCCGTCAATGCCGCCCCGTGGACAAAAAGGATTGCGATGCACACAAACACGCTCGCCGGCGATTGGCGAGTCAGCCTTGGACTGTTAGGCCCGCAGGTTATTAACGAAAAGGATAGACACGTAAGCGACAAGCGAAAGTGGATCGCCATGTGATTTACGCGTCGGACGGCCCTCGACTAAGACTTTTGGGGAATCTCCTCTCCTTCCGGGAAGAATTCCAGCGACGCGGAATTCAGACAATAGCGCTGGCCGGTTGGCGGTGGGCCGTCGGGGAATACGTGGCCTTGGTGGCCGCCGCAGCGGGCGCAGCGGATCTCGGTACGCCGCATTCCGAAACTGTCGTCGTCGATGTTGGTCAAGTGATCTTTGTCGTAGGGCGCGTAGAACGAAGGCCAGCCGGTGCCGGAATTGAATTTATGCTTTGACGTAAATAGCGGCAGACCGCACAAGCGGCAGGCGTAAGTGCCGTCGAGTTTGTTGTCGAGCAAGGTGCCGCAAAACGGCGGTTCGGTGCCGTGGTCCAGCAAGATGCGGCGTTCTTCGTCGTCAAGGTCTTGGGCCAATCGCTCGATCGTATCAGCGTCAAGCGGCGAAATATCATAACCGGTTTCCGAAAGCTCTTTTCCAGTAGCTGTTTTCATATTTCCTCTATTCCCCCGACGTTAAAATTTAATCCATACCAGCCGTTTTTAAATTATCAATTAACGATCGTCAAATAACAATTTTATAATTGAAGCTTTCCTACTTCAAACCTTTGATCAATACCGCGTCGTGTTTCCAGTTGCCTTTCACAACCGCGAACGTCTTATTATCGGGCGAGAGGGCAAAAGCCGAGAGTTCGGCAACGGTATCGCCCTTTAGATCGACGATCTGC
>JABFSB010000239.1 GCA_013140875.1 Acidobacteriota bacterium | reverse complement strand
ACCAAATCGCACAGAAAATAAGCAAAAGCCGGACAACCGTGACCGAACTTCTGGCCATCGCGAGTCTGCCGAAAGAAGTCCGCACCAAGTGTAAACAAGCAAAAATCAATTCAAAAGCGACGCTGCTTGAAATCGCACGACAGTTTGACGAGTCGGCCATGTTCGACTATCTCGACCGTTTCGGCGGCGGCAAAGCGGCCAAACGGCCTTCTGCCAAAACTGAAAAGAAGAATTCTGGGGTAGACGCGAAGCTTGAGACCTCCGTAACCGGAACGACATTCGAATATGAATCGCCAAAAGCAAACTTTCACCTTGAGCTGCGCTTCTCAAAGCCCGGATTCAGCCGGGCCGACATCCTTAAGGCCTTAAAGCAGGCTTTCGATGAGGTCAAAACAAATGGATTAGGCAGTTAAAGTTTAAGCAACCGCTTACCGGACGATTTATTTACATAATCTTTATTATCAGACGCAACTGATAATTGTTTCCGCATTAAACACTGACTGAGGTCGAATTGTTTCCGCCCTTCTTCCTCCTCTTATTCATCTTCTTCCGTGGATAACTCCACCGTTCGGCAGGAATTTGACACTACTACGAAAAGACGTTATTGTTGTAGTTTTGTTAAACACCCCTATTTCGATATAAGGAGTTCGAAAAAACAAATTGAGTAACGGAAATTTTTTATTTACTTCCGAATCGGTTACGGAAGGCCACCCGGACAAGATCGCGGATAATATTTCTGACGCGATCCTCGACGCCATCCTGACACAAGACCCGACGGCTCGCGTAGCGTGCGAAACGCTCGTTACGACCGGATTGGCAGTTGTCGCCGGCGAAATCACTACCACAGCCACAATAAACTACAAGGATATTATTCGCGAGACGATCCATGAGATCGGTTATAACGACGCATCGTACGGGTATGACGCGAACACGTGCAGCGTCATAGATGCGATCGGCACCCAGTCGCCGGATATTGCTCAAGGGGTTGACACTGGCGGAGCCGGCGATCAGGGCCTGATGTTTGGCTATGCGTGCAATGAAACTCCGGAACTGATGCCGATGCCGATCCAGATGGCACATAATTTGACGCGAAAGCTCAGCGAAGTTCGCCGCGACGGGACGATTCCCTATCTACGGCCCGATGGGAAATCTCAAGTGTCGATTGAATATCGCGATGGTAAACCGTTCCGTGTAGAGGCGGTTGTCATCTCGACTCAGACGGCCGACGTAGATATCGAAACCATCCGCAAGGACGTGATGGATAAGGTTATCAAGCCCGTCATCGATCCCAACCTTCTCGACGAAAACACCAAATATCACATTAACCCAACCGGCCGTTTTGTGGTCGGTGGTCCGATGGGCGATGCCGGAGTAACAGGCCGCAAGATAATTGTCGATACTTATGGCGGTTACGCCCCACACGGCGGCGGAGCTTTTTCGGGTAAGGACCCGACCAAGGTCGATCGTTCGGCGGCCTACATGGCTCGCTATATCGCAAAGAATGTTGTCGCGTCGGGCTTGGCCGATAAGTGTACTGTTCAGTTAGCTTACGCGATCGGAGTTGCCGATCCGGTTTCGGTTTTGATCGACACACACGGCACTGGAAAAGTAGACGAAACCAAGCTTGCGGACGCGGTTCGCAAACATTTTGAACTGACGCCGAAAGGCATTATCGAAATGCTCGATCTTCGCCGTCCGATCTTCAAGGCAACCGCGCGTTTCGGCCATTTCGGCCGGACGAACGACGAGTTCACCTGGGAAAAGACCGACAAAGCCGACGCCCTGCTCGGAGCCTTGAGCGACGCGGCAGCGGTTTAGGACGGAGCGCGGACACTCTTGTCCGCATCGCCGGTTCCTCCGGCGAAAAAGGTCCGATCATTATTTTTCGCGTCGAAGCGACGCTCATGCGGACAAGAGTGTCCGCGCTCCAATAATTATGGCAACCGAACAACCTTCTATTCAGTACGATATTAAGGACATCAACCTCGCTCCGCAGGGTAAACAGCGGATCGAGTGGGCAGACCGCGAAATGCCGGTTCTGCGGCTTATCCGCGAACGTTTTGAAAAGGAAAAGCCGCTGACGGGCGTCAAGATGGTCGCATGTGCGCACATCACGACCGAGACGGCGAATCTGGCCCGAACGTTTCAAGCCGGCGGTGCCGAAGCTCTGCTTATCGCGTCTAACCCGCTTTCGACCCAGGACGACGTAGCCGCTTCGCTTGTAGCCGACTGGGGAATTCCGGTCATGGCGATAAAGGGTGAGTCCATAGAGACTTACGTTTCGCACGTTAAAGCAGCACTTGATACGAATCCGAATCTGATAATCGATGATGGATCCGATGTTGTGGCAACGATGCTGAAGGAAAAGCAGGATATCATCCCGAATCTCATCGGCACGACTGAAGAGACGACGACGGGTATTGTTCGCCTCAAGGCGATGCAGAAAGCCGGCGTGCTCAACTTCCCTTCTATCGCGGTTAACGACGCCCAGACTAAGCACTTTTTTGACAATCGCTACGGCACGGGCCAGTCGACGCTCGACGGCATCATCCGTGCGACCAATATTCTGCTCGCCGGAAAAACGCTGGTCGTCGTTGGCTACGGCTGGTGTGGAAAAGGCGTTGCGATGCGTGCCCGCGGTATGGGCGCGAACGTAATCGTGACCGAGATCGACCCGATCAAGGCGATCGAGGCAGTTATGGACGGGATGCGTGTGCTTCCGATGAAGGAAGCCGCAAAGGTCGGCGACTTTTTCGTAACCGTAACCGGCAACCGCCACGTTATCGATAAAGAACATTTTGAGGTAATGAAAGACGGCGCGATTGTCTGCAACAGCGGCCACTTCGATCTCGAATTGAACCTCGATTCCCTTCGCGAAATGTCCGAACCGGCCGTCAAACGCCGCCCGTTCGTTGAAGAATATATCGGTAAGAACGGCGGAAAGAGCGTGATCGTCCTCGGCGAAGGCCGCCTCATCAACCTCGCCGCCGCCGAAGGCCACCCGGCGTCGGTGATGGATATGTCGTTTGCCAACCAGGCTTTATCGGCGGAATATCTTGTGAAACAGAAAGGTAAGCTCGCCAACGGCGTTCATGTGCTTCCGTCCGAGGTCGACCAGGAGATCGCTTCGCTCAAGCTCCATGCCATGGGCGTAAAAATGGATGTCCTGACACCCGAAATGCTCGAGTATATGAACAGTTGGGAATCGGGCACTTAGTAGAGTAGGCCGTTGGCGGTCGGCGGTAGGCAGTGTCAGAACCGGGAGCGGTAGCGACTGGGTTCTTCAGCAAGTTGGATGAAAGGCTTCGCAAGATTTCGCGAGGCCTTTTCTTTTCCCTGAAAGGGAAAACAGATAGTAGCCAGGGGTGAAACCCCTGGGACAGTCATTAAATAAGATCCCGACCCTGAAGGGGTCGAACTCTGTTGCCGCGGCAAGTTCGACCCCTTCAGGGTCGGGATCGTTTTTGGTTCAATTTCCAGGGTTGCGGCCTCTGGCCTTACCCTGGGCTATTATCTTTGTCCCCTTCAGGGACCCAGAGACCGAAATCAAAACGGCAAAATCGCCGGGATCGACATCGCGGTTTCGCTGCGTATGATTAGGTAGATTATCAGGCCGATTATTGCGGCGTGGACGCCCAGGATGGCCCAGCCGGGCCGGTCGAGGCGTTTGGTTTCGATCCAGCCGGTCTGGGCGGTCTGCAGGCCGATCGAAAGAGCGAGCGCGCCGTACGGCAGATATTTTATGAACAACAGCCATGTGGTCACGCCGATGTTTTTCAGCCGCATAACGTCCAACACGGCCCCGGCGATCATCGTCGCCAGCGTCACTACCTGAAAAACCCTGCTCCCCGGCCCGAAATACACGACCGAAAAAACCGTCACGATGATCAGCATCACCCGACCCAAAAAATAATACAACCGCCCCACGCCCGGGTAACCGCTCTCAAGTATTTCGTCGCTCATACTTCTTTTAAGACATCCTAACACC
>JABFSB010000453.1 GCA_013140875.1 Acidobacteriota bacterium | reverse complement strand
GGAGCGGACTGAGCGATTCGGGCCAGCGGTTGACGCTTGCGAGATTGCTTCCGACTCAAGGGCTTCCGCTGGGCGAGTACGAGCTCAAGGTCCTGACCAAAGACCGCGTTGGCGGACAAGTGATCGAAAATAAGGGCAAGTTCACCATTTCTCAGTAATTAACAAACTAATAGTTTTAGAAACCGGCTCACCACAAGCCGGTTTCTTTTTCTCAATCGCGTCTGCAGTTTTTTCGAAAGGAAGGTATATCGAAATGAAGACGACCGCGCTCCGAATCTCGGGCATTTGCCTGCTGACCTATCTTGTTTTGGTTTCCGTCTCTTTGGCTCAGCCGCCGGATAAGCGAATTCCTAACCAGGACCCGAGCACGAAACCTATCAACGTAAAGAGTGAGATGAGAGATGCCCATAAACGCTGGCTGTCGCAGGATGTGGGACCGATTATCACCGAAGCAGAACGCAAGGCTTTTCTCGCACTGACAACGGACGAAGAGCGGGAAAACTTTATTGGCTGGTTTTGGGACAAACGCGACCCTAATCCCGACACCGAAGAGAACGAATACCGCGAGGAATATTACGAACGGATCGCTTACGCAAACGAACACTTTGCGTCCGGCATCCCGGGCTGGAAAACGGACCGCGGCCGCATCTACATTCGCTGGGGCAAGCCGGATTCGGTTGAGGCTCGTCCTTCCGGCGGCTCATACGACCGCCCAAGCTATGAAGGCGGCGGTTCGACAACAGTCTATCCGTTCGAAACGTGGTTCTATCGTCATCTTGATGGTGTCGGCGACGGCATCGAGGTAGAGTTCGTCGACCCGAGCGGCACCGGCGAATACCGCATCGCCAGGAATGCCGATGAAAAAGACGTGTTGGCAATGGTTCCGGGCGCCGGCCTCAAAACCACGGAACTTTTGGGGATCGATCCTAAAACCAACCGTCTGACGAACACGAATCCGAGCTATCAGCGCGAGCAGGACGGTTTTTTTAGGCGGCAGGATATTTTGCGGGGTTTGGAAACGCCGCCGGGAGCAAAAGGAACTCCCGATTGGCTCGTCAGTTCCGGCGTTACCGCCCTTAATGAAAACCCGCTGACCGTAGATTCGCGAATCGACTTCTTTCGCTTGTCCGATGACAAAGTAATGGTTGCGTTTACGGTGCAAACCGATAATCGAGACCTGGAATTCAAAAACCTCGGCGGGCTTGAAACAGCGCGGCTGAATATTTTCGGCAGGATAACGGCGGTTTCCGGCAAACGGACCGGCATCTTTGAAGATTCGGTTACGACGAATACCACGCGAAACGAACTCGCCGAAATGAAAGACCGCCGGTCGATCTATCAAAAAATGATCGCTCTCGCGCCCGGGACATACAAGATCGATCTTGCAATACGGGACATCGGCACGGGGAATCAAGGCGTTGTCCGGCAGGGATTCACCGTCCCAAAATATGACGACGTAAAACTCTCGACCTCATCGCTGATGCTTGCGTCGAAGATGCGTGCGACCGATACGGCCGATACAGGTCGGATGTTCGTTATCGGCAGTACCAAGGTCGTACCAAACCTCGCCGGAAATTACCAACGAGGACAAGAGGTCGGCGTATACCTTCAGATCTATAACGCCGGAATCGACCAAACGACGCTGCGGCCCGCTGTCGATGTCGAGTACGTACTTACGCAAGCCGGCAGGGAAATGCTGCGGCAAAAGGAAGACTGGAGCGGTTTGAGCGATTCGGGCCAACGGCTGACGCTCGCCAGGCTGCTGCCGACCGAAGCGTTGTCGCCCGGTGATTACGAGGTCAGGGTTTTAACCAAAGATCGCGTCAGCGGACAGGTAGTTGAAAAGGCGAGTAAATTTTCAGTTACTAAGTGACGCTAGGCTTCGCGATCCGATTTGAGCGAATGATTGAAAATTCTTAGTTCCGTCCGCGAACTCAGCGAAAAATCTCAGCGTCCTCAGCGTTAAAAATTCATTAAACGCAGAGAACGCAGAGGGGTCACGCAGAGTTCGCCGAGGTCAAAAAAAGCTGAATCTTCTTTCATTTTGGAGGAAACCTTCCCGTTCGAAGCGCTCGGACCTCTATCAACGGAGAGTACTGTCCTTCGCTTGTCGCATATATCGATGTGCCGTCTGCGGAGTATCCGATTGCTTCGCCCTGATCACGGTTCCCAAGGTTTATCACGGATGGTTTCTGCTTCCATACATCATTAAAGTCCGCAGAATTGTCAGGAAGCACAAATTCGTATGCCGCAAAGTAATCGCAAAGGACAAGGCGTTTGCCGTCGGGCGCTATGTCGCCGCCGGTGAGAAATCCGTTGGGAATTGCGGGTACGGTCACGTCGATTACTTTCTCCGCCTTTACCGGCGGCGAACCAAACGCGGGTTTAATACGATAGACACCGGCGGCTTTGTTCCGCTGCTTGGTCACGATGTAGATTTCGCCAGTGACCGGGTGGACCATAAGCGTCTCAGCGTCTTGACGCCCGTCGGGATATGAGAACGTAATAACATCGGCCGGCTCGGTGCGGGACGGATTCTTTTTAGTAGTACCGGCATCGCCAGCGACGATCTCAGGTTCGGCAACGCGATAAATGTCGTGATCGGGCCGCGGTTCTTTACGGCGGTTCCCGATATCTCCGATAAAGAGGAAGCATTTTCCGGTCTCGTCTTTGAACGCGGCTATGTCTTCCCAGTCCTTGTTTGCGGCATTTTGCACCTTCCATGTCCCGAGGCTCTTGCCCTTAGTATCCGTTGCGAAAAGATACGCATCGTCGCCGGAATCGTTGTGTGTCCATAAAACACCCTGCTGACATTTCGACGCGGCGATGCCGCTGCTTTCGACGATGTCCTCCGATTCAATAAGGGCATCAATACGAGGCTCGGTGTAAGCAGAGCTTTCCCCGTCGAACGCCGGTGGCTTGCCTCCACTTACGGGACCGTGCCCGCACGACGATAACGCCGAAACACAGGCCGAAAATATGACAATCAAAAGATTTTTGGTTATAGTTTTGTTCGGCATACGCGTAGCTTATCCGTGCAATTATAACGTAGCTCTCGCTGCGGAAGTTCAAACATTCCGCCCGGTATGTTCGTACTGCTTTTAGGTTTAAACAGATGATCGTTGGAACTGAATGGCTGATCGAGGCCGAAGGCTGTGATCCGAACAAACTGCGGGACGAAGCGGTCCTGCGCCGGATATTCGACCGCATCATCGACGATCTTGGCCTGAAAGCGATCGATGCCGTCTGGCACAAATTCGACGGAATGGGAGGAGTTACCGGTTTGGTCGCCCTGACCGAATCTCACCTTGCGTGTCATACCTACCCCGAGCATCAGACGGCTACATTTAATCTCTACTGCTGCCGGACGAGACCGGAGTGGGATTGGGAGGCAAATTTAGGAAAGCTGCTGGATGCCGCCGATGTGAAAGTTACGAAGATTGAACGAGGCAGCAGCGAAGCCGGCAATCCCAAATCTAAATCCGCCGGAGGTGACAACTGAGCGTTCTCCAGGCGAATTGTCCATCGTGCGCCGGCCCGGTCGAATTCAAGGCCGGATCGACCATCGTGCTTGTCTGCCCGTACTGCCGTTCGGCGCTTGCCCGGACGGATCGCGGTTTGAGCGACCTCGGCAAAGTGGCGGAGGTCGTCGAATCGGAATCTCCGTTAAAGCTCGGATTAAAAGGCGTTTACAACAATCAGCGTTTCGAACTTACCGGCCGTGCCCAGCTTCGCCACGAGATGGGCGGATTTTGGGACGAATGGTACGCGACCTTCTCAAACGGCTGGGTCGGCTGGCTGGCCGAGGCACAGGGGAAATTTTATCTAACTTTTTACCAACCGCTTCCGGAAGGCCGCGTTCTGCCCTCGTTTGATGCTCTTCAGGTCGGGCAGATCGTGCAGGAGATTCCGGCACAGACCGGGATGATCGTGGCGGAAAAAGGCACAGCGACCTCGGTTGCCGCCGACGGCGAAATACCCTATCAGTT
>JABFSB010000370.1 GCA_013140875.1 Acidobacteriota bacterium | reverse complement strand
GACAAAATAACCAAGAATGAGCGTGCCGAAAATGGTTGCGATCGTGAATAAAATACCGTCCCTTCCCGCCTTGTACACAGCGGATAGGTTCATCCCGAACCCGAGCAGCACCACGGAAATCTGAAGCAGGTATTTGGTTATCTTCCCCTCGACCTGTGGAAACGGATTGCCAAAAGTAAACGCGACCGCCAGGCCGAGTGCAAGGGCGATCGGCGGTGAAAATGCCAGACAGGCAATGCCGAGGACGATAAAAAGGACTTTCTGCCAGGTCATAAAGGAACATGCGGAAGCCGGCGCGTAAGCAGGGGCGTAATGCACGACTCACCCATTACGCCGTTGCTCACGCGCGGGCTTCTGCAATTGGAGCTATCGCAATATTCCGAAGACTTTTCTTAAAAGCGAGGTTGTACGGCCGATCGGATCTTTGCGGATCTTTTTCTCTTCGTCCGCTACGAGCAGGAACAGGCCGTCGAGTGCTTTTTGCGTCACATACCCATCGATGTCGGTCGCGTCCTGACCCAAAAGGCTGGCGGCAAAACCGTATTTGCCGATCATCGCCTTATACTTTTGCGTCACACCGGCCGATTCAGTGAAATCTTCCACGATCGGGCGAAATTTTTGACGCAGAGTTTCTTCGCTGGTCCGGCGAAAAAACTGAGTTGCGGAGTCATCCTGTCCGCTCAACAAAATCCGTCTCGCATCATCGAACGTCATCTGTTTGATAGCGTCGACAAAAACATCGATCGCAACGGGTACAGCCTTTTCGGCGGCCCGGTTCATCGATGTGACAAATTCGTCGACCGCCTTTCCTTGCCCCGCGACGCGAAGGCCTCTTTCAACTTTTTGCAGCGTCTTGGGCAAGGGAATTTTTACCCTGGGGTTGCCCAGATAGCCATCCTGTTTCCCAAGCGAGTTAACCGCGAACCGCACGCCCTTACTTAAAGCTTCTTTCAGGCCGCCGGAAATCTCGACATCCGAAACATTCCGCGTCCTCGTGGTTGTCCGAGTGGTTTGCGCCGCTGCAAGAACCGCAAACACTGCGGACACGAGCAATACGGCAGGAAAAAGTCTTAGCTTTAACATTCGATTGACCTCCGAGCCCAAATTGGACTATTTCGCTTTCCCTTGGTTCGCCACTGCCTGTTGTGCCGCCGCGATCGCATCGGCGTCACCAAGATAATAACTTTTAGTTGCTTTAAGATCTTCGTCCAACTCGTAGACCAGCGGAATGCCGGTAGGAATGTTTAGATTAACAATATCCGCGTCAGAGATGTTGTCCAGATATTTGACCAATGCCCGAAGGCTGTTGCCGTGGGCCGCAACGATCAGGCGCTTTCCATTTTTAACTTTCGGCAATATTTCGCTTTCGAAATAAGGCACGACACGGGCAACCGTGTCTTTCAAACATTCCGTCGCGGGAAATTTGCCTGCTTCGATCGAGCCGTATCGCGGGTCCTTGCCCAGCCAGCGCTCGTCGGTCTCCTCCATGGCGTTCGGCGGCAGGTCAAAGCTGCGACGCCATTTCAACACCTGCTCCTCGCCGTATTGGGCCGCCGTCTCGGCCTTGTTCAAGCCCTGCAACGATCCATAATGCCGCTCATTCAAGAGCCACGATTTCGTTTCCGGTATCCACATACTGTCCATCTCATCGAGGATGATCCAGAGTGTACGAATCGCCCGCTTGAGCACCGAAGTGTATGCCTCGTCAAAGACAAAACCTTCGTCCTTCAATAATTTGCCCGCAGCATGAGCCTCCGCTCTTCCCTTTTCGGATAGATCGACGTCTTTCCAACCGGTAAAACGGTTCTCTTTATTCCACTCGCTCTCGCCGTGACGGATCAGTACTAATTTGTGCATATCGATAATCTTAGGTTTGAAACCCGAAATCTCAAACCGCCCGCTCCGCTTTCAATATCCGCTTCACCTCGCCGATGAGGTAAAGTGAGCCGGTTACGAGAACGATGCCGTTCGGCGATTTCACGTTTTTCGCCTTATCAAGAGCCTCGGTTACAGACTCAGTTTGAAAAATACTGTCCGCATGAACATGTGAGGGGACAAAAGCAGTTAATTGCTCGGCGG
Source organism: Acidobacteriota bacterium (assembly GCA_013140875.1). Classification (GTDB taxonomy): domain Bacteria; phylum Acidobacteriota; class Blastocatellia; order Pyrinomonadales; family Pyrinomonadaceae; genus OLB17. The sequence continues at coordinate 10,706 of JABFSB010000370.1, read as the reverse complement.
TCATTGCTCTCGAATTTTCCGGCTGCGTCAAGACGATTTTTTCAGCTCGCGGAAAAAGCAGCCCGGCAATTTCGGCCACATTCTTCTCTTTCATTGCTCCGAAAACAAGAGTTATCGGCTGAGTTACAAAATCATCGAGAAAGTCGGTCAAAGCTCTAGCGCCGCCAACATTGTGTGCTCCGTCAAGAAGGAAGCCTTCGAAATATTCCAGCCTTCCAGGATGCTCCGCAGTTTCCAGGCCAAGACTTATGTCCGTGTTAGTGATCCCATAACCTTCATTCTGCAGGACCTCCGCGACGCCGACCGCGACCGACGCATTTTCAAACTGATGCCGGCCCAACATATTCCAAAATTCAAGCAAAGAGTAGTGAGCCTTTGCCGTTGTTATCGAACCTGATAGAACAGGAACAATTGCAGGCTCATCGTTTATTCTAACGTCGGCTGACGCCCAAATTAGCTTGACACCAACTTCTCTGCATCGTCCTGTCAATACTCGCTCGATATTCTTTTTTTGATGAGTAAGTACAACCTTCGAGTCTGCCCGAATAATCGCCGCCTTCTCCGCAGCGATTTTTTCAATCGTATCTCCGAGATATTCCTGATGGTCCAAATCGATCCGAGTGATAGCCGTGATCTCGGCGTTGGCGGCTGTTACCGCATCGAACCGTCCGCCTAGTCCCGTTTCCAGGATTGCGAGTTCGACTTTGGCTTCGGCAAACGCGAGCAATGCAATGGCCGTCACTTGCTCGAAAAACGTCGGCACGTGTTCCAGTCGTCCCTCGCCAACCAGCTTTTCCGAAGCTTCCCTGACCCGTGTCGCCAGGCGGCCAAAGTCTTCTTCGTTTATATCGGCGCCGTCGACCTTGACGCGTTCGGTTATCGAAACCAAATGCGGCGAAGTGTAAAGCCCCGTCTTGATACCCGCACGCACGCATATCGAATCCAAGAACGCGCAAACGGAACCCTTTCCGTTCGTTCCGGCTACCTGAACCTTTTTATAATTATTTTGCGGATTCCCAATAGCAGCGAGCAGCGTCCGAATATTCTCCAACCCAAGCTTCATCGTCTCGACTTCGTTGCCGAGCGAATAAAGATAGTTTTCGGCGGTTCGAAAATCCAAGACTTTAGCTGCCCGAGGTCATGCGCCGATGATAATTGATCTGCCCGAGATGATAGTTAAGATGCGTCGCAAGATGGGTGAGAAAAGCTCCTGTGGTCAACGGTCTGTCGAAAACTTCGATCGGATAAGTATTTGCGAAATCATCGTCTGTAAGTCCGGCGAGCGTTGCAAGCACATCCGCCAAAGCTGTATCCACACCGGCAAGCAGCTCGGTTTTTGACACGCCGCCGGTAGAAAACTCCGAGTCGCGGTCACGGACATAGCCGGTACCGCCAAGAACCGCTCCGAAAAAATGCCGCAGGTTTCCGATCAGGTGTAGACAAAGATTGCCTGCGGAGTTGGTGATGTCGCCCTTAGTTTTCCAGAGATCGGCTTCGTCCGGGAACATGTCGATTTCGGTTTTTAGCTTGTTGAGATCGCGTTCGTAAAGATTCGTCAATATGTCGTTGAGCATAAATTTTTAACTCGTGCGGCAATTTTTCCGATCGGCGACGAAAACGTCAGCCGATTTTCTTTGCTCGCATCTCCCATTTCACTATAAACTTAACCGACAAAAATTATGAAGCGGATATTTCTGATCGTACTCTTCTTTAGCGGATCGGTTCTCGCCCAGGATAACCGAATAGCTCAGTTTGCTGTTTGGGAGCCGAAAGAGGGAATGGCAACGGATTTTCAGCGTGGTTATCAGCGGCATCTTCAGTGGCACAAGACGGCGGGCGATACCTGGGAGTGGTACGGTTGGTACATAAGATCGGGCCCGCGTTTCGGCCAATTTGTCGACGCGACATTCAATCATTCGTGGGCGGATTTCGACAGCCCGGTCGATCCCGAAGGCGACAGGGCGGATAATCAGCTAAACGTTTACCCGTTCGGATACGTCCGCACAACGTTCAAGGCTTTTTATTTGAAAGACCAGAGCATCGCCACTTCGGCCAGCCTTCGTTCGAAAATGCTTCGAATGGTCACGATCAGCGTTACCGACATGCCCTCTGCGATAAAGATTATCGATCGGTATAAAAATTCACTCAGATCGAATTCGGACGTTTCGACGCTGATGGCCTTAAAAGTTGTCGACGGCGGGAACGCCAACCAGATCATTCTCTTGATAGGTGCTAATAGCTGGGAGCAGTTCGGAAAGACCGAGAATATTCAAGACCAATTGGCCGCCATCGAAAGCGGCCTGAAACTGAAAACCACAATTGACCGCATAACCAGTGAAACACTTATCTTCCAACAAGATATGAGCCTGGTGCCCGAATAATTTCTTAATTCTTCTTTTCTCTTACTCATCTTCTTCCTCTTGTTCTGTTAAGATCTTTAAATATCTTAACCACAGAACAAGAGGAAGAAGATGACGAAGAGGAAAAAGACGAAAACCGAAGATTCCAAATTCACGCCGCGATTGCTTTATTCATCATAAAATCGAGCATTCGCTCAATCGTTTTTTTCATTTCGCGGCGGTCCACGACCTGATCGACCATGCCGTGCTCGAGCAGAAATTCGCTCCGTTGAAAGCCCTTAGGAAGTTTTTGGCGTATCGTCTGCTCGATGACCCGCGGGCCGGCGAAGCCGATCAACGCTTTGGGCTCGGCCAAATTCACATCGCCTAGCATTGCAAAACTTGCCGTCACGCCGCCGGTAGTCGGATCGGTCAACACCGAGATAAACGGCAGGCGTGCATCATGCAGCATTGCAAGCGCGGCCGATATCTTCGCCATTTGCATTAAGCTCAGCGTTCCTTCCTGCATGCGGGCACCACCTGAAGCTGCAAATATCACAACGGCACCACGGTTCTCCAGTGCCCGCTCGATAAGCCGTGTTATCTTCTCACCGACCGCAGAACCCATCGACCCGCCGATAAAAGACATGTCCATCGCACCGGCATAAACTAGATGTCCGCCGACCTTGCCTGTTCCTGAAACGATTGCTTCTGGCAAACCGGAAGATGCTTTCGCCGCCTCGATGCGCTCTTTGTAAGGCTTGGTATCGACAAACTCCAACGGGTCGGCAGACATCACTTCTTCGTCGAGCCTTTCATATTTCCCGTCGTCGAAAAGCGAGGCCAAGCGGTCGCGCGCCGGCAGACGAAAATGGTAATTGCAATGCGTACAAACCTGCAGCGATTCGATCAGCTCAGGCTTATACAATGGATTTTCGCATTCGGGGCATTTAACAAAAATCCCCTCCGTTTTTACGGTGCGTTCTTCGTCGTCCGGGGAATCGTCGATCTTCGGTTTATCTCTCTTGAACCACGCCATAAGATATTTTTCGGCCTAGTCGCCTTCCTTTTTGCTGCCCTTGAACAATGCAAAAAGGGCCATTGCGTGGCCATGGCCCAGATCGAAATCTTCTTTGAGCCATTTTGTAACCTCGCCGGCTTTTATTCCGTCGGCCAGCTTTCCACCCGCAAGAAAGCCTTTTTCTTCCGCCAGCTTTCGGAACTCGTCCGGACTTTTTCCGGTTTTCGACTCGATATTATCTAAATATGCTTGAAACGACATTTTTGACAGGTTCTTCTACAAAAGGTTTGAACAATAATAGCAAACACTTCGTCGATACGAGTAGCCGATGGGCCGCTCCTAGTTCAGCACTTCGAGCATCTCGCCATGTATCGACCCATTGCTTGCGCATATCGGCGGAGAATAGATGCTAAATGGCGTGCCGTCATAATAACTTACGATGCCTCCGGCTTCTTCGATCATCAGCTTGCCGGCAGCAACATCCCACGGGTTCAGGCCCTCTTCCCAAAACCCGTCAAACCGCCCGCACGCGACGTAAGCCATATCGATCGCCGCTGAACCGTCTCGTCTGACCCCGCGCGATCTGAGCAAGAATTCTTTCAGGCTTCGCTCGAAATGCGGAACGTCCTTGAAGTTATACGGGAAACCAGTAACGATCAGCGACTCGGATAGTTTTGTTTCCGACGAAACGCTTATCGGCTTGCCGTTCAAACTCGCACCCTGGCCTTTTTCGGCGGCAAAAAGTTCGTTACGAGTCGGATCATAGGTCACACCGATAACTATCTCGCCGTCGTGCTCCAATGCGATCGTTACGCAAAAGCACGGATAGCCGTGTGCATAATTGGTCGTGCCGTCGAGCGGATCGATGATCCATTTCCAGGTATTCTCGCCGCCGATCACCACCGCCTCGCCCGATTCTTCCGCCAGGATGGAATGACGCGGGTGATAGCTTTTGATTCGGTCGATGATCAATGCTTCCGACGCCAAGTCGGCTTCCGTCACCAGATTGATGTCGCCTTTTTTCGTGACCGACGTTATCCGGCCGAATTTTTCAAGCAAAAGACCGCCCGCATCCCGAGCGGTCTGAATAGCAAAATTGAGCATACGGTTAACTTACCACAGAGGCACAGCGACACAGAGTTTGGCTAAAAATTCTCCGTGTCTCTGTGCCTCTGTGGTAAAAAACTACTTCATTATCGCGATTACCTCGATCTGATGAGGAGCCGTGATGATCGCGTTTGTACCGTCAATGTAAACATCTATCTCCGATCTGATGCCGAATTTACCTTCAAGATAAATTCCCGGCTCGATCGAGAACGCCGTTCCCGGAATGAGTCGCCGCGAATCGCGTGTCTCCAGATTATCGATATTCGCGCCATTCCCGTGGCCTTCTTCGCCGATGGAATGTCCGGTGCGGTGCAGGAATTGGTCGGCATATCCGGCCTTGCGGATAACGCCGCGAGAAACGTCATCGACCTGTGCACCCGTGATCGGCTTGCCGCCTTTGAACGCGTCGCGAACCGCCCTCAACGCCGACTGCTGAGCTTCAAAAACGATGTTCCAAATCTTCACGTACTCTTCCGGCACCGTCTCGCCAACATAACCGACCCAAGTTAAATCGGCAGCCGGTGCACGTTCTTTTTTGACCTTGGTCACAGTATCGATCAGCACCAGATCACCTCTTTTTATGGGCGCTCCCTGACCTTGTCCCGGAAAATAGTGCGGCGACGCGGCATTGGCATTGACGGCAACGATCATCGGCGACTGGTTCATCCCTTCTTCGCCGTAACGCTTCATCATAAAGGCCTGAACGTCGTTCTCGGTCGTCGGAACATTTTCATTGATGCGGCGCTTTATCTCGGCGAACGTTTCGATGATAACTTTCTGCATTTTCGTCGCCGCTTCGGTGTGCATAGCAAGCTGTTCGGGCGTCCATACGGCCTCGAACTGCTGGACCAGATCCGCACTCGTCTCGACCGTCACACCAAGTGACCGCACCATCTCGACAGTTCCGGCATCGACCCGGGCAATATACGGAATGTCATTGTTAGGCGAATACTGCATCGCGATCCGAGGCTTTTTCGAGGTCGTCGAAGAAAAGATCGCCGTTTTCAGGTTGGACTGGATCAACTGCCACTCACGATAGATCAGCTTCTTTCCGGGCAGCGAATCAAGTTGTCCGGGTTCGATCGCATGAACTACCTTCACCGGTGCGCCGTTTGCCGGAACGTAGTAATACCAACGCCGCGAACCGCTCATTCGCGACGAGTTGAGAATACGCGGGATCAGAATGTCACTGCCGCGAAAATCGTAAAAAAGCCAGCCGTCCAGGCCTTGCTGCTTCAACGCGGACTGGATCTCGCTGACGCGTAGAGCTGAAGGTCCGGGTGCCGGCCCCAGCGATTGACAAAGGCTGGCCCCCGCAAGACATATGTGAACCAAAATGACAGCGATAAATTTCATAAGTGCTTAGCGTTCAGATCGCAACCGTCTATCGAAAATAAATATCCACGTAGTCCGCTACCGGATCGCAAGGATTATCCATCTGCATCAGCCGCCAGTATTTTCTTGTTCCGGTGATCTTAAATGTGAACTCGCCGTCGCGCGTACACGGCTGACCTCCATTGATATGGCTGATCTGGCTGACGATCGTTCCTTCGAAAACAAATTCCTTGGCATCAATCGATTTGATCGTTCCATCGACCTTTACAAAATCGGTATTTCCACGGCCTTTCTGCTCGCCTTTGATGCGGTAAACGCCTCGGCTGTTCGTCACGGTCGCAAGTCCGAAATAGTCCCAGCTAATCCATTGCAGAGACAGCTTGTGCCGCCCCAACAGTTTTTTCCCCGCAGCAGCGTCGTTGACACCGGTTCGTTCTTGAGCAAACGCACCGATCGAGATCGCGAACACAAATACGACGGCGAGGACGTTTTTCATATTTTTTCTCATCAAATATATTTACTTCGACCCAAAGGTCCGGTCCGCTACCCGCAAAAACTCCTGAACTTGCTTGTCCCAATATTTCCAGTCGTGAACGCCGGGCAGTTCGCGGTATTCATGCGGGATCTTCATTTCAACAAGCAGTTGAACGTATTCTCGATTGTTTTGGAACAGGAAATCTTCAGTGCCGCAGTCAATGTATAAGAACGGAAGAGCTTTGATCTTTTCCGGTGACAGGCCTTTCACAATGCGGAAAATGTCATTCGCCTTTCGCGTTTCGCCGTCGAGCGGTCCATAGATCAGATCGATCGATTTGCCTATAGCCCCCGCAGTCTTCTCCGAGAACGACGCGGCTCCCAGAGCACCACTGAACGACCCGGCAAGCACGAATTTGTCCGGGTATTTCAACCCGAACTTCAATGACCCGTAACCGCCCATGGAAAGACCGGCGATCGCTCGTTTATCACGCGTCGTCAGCGTGCGAAATTTTTTCTCGACCTCGGGGATCAATTCCTGGACTATATAGCTTTCGTATTTCTCGGTCGGCGAAGAAACGCTGTCCGTGTACCAGCCGTCGCCGCCCTCGGGCGTCACTATGATCAACTCGTAAGCCCGGGCATACTCTTTCAGCTTCGTCCGGTCGGTCCAATTGTCGAAATGCCCGGACAATCCGTGAAGAAGGTAAACGACCGGAAAGCGAGCTTCCGGCTTTGTCGAATAATCCGCCGGCAAAATCACACGATACGGCATCTCGCGGGCCATCAGCGTACTCTTCAGCTTACCCTCAAACGGTGCCGGAGCAGTCTGGGTGCCCTGCCCCGCAACTGAAAGAGCGGCTGCGACAACGAGCAGCAATGTTAGCGAACATTTTTTGAGCATTTATCAACCTCCGAAAAACTACTTAAAAAGCCCGCCGAACCAGCCGCCTTTTTCTTCATCTTTGGCAGCGATCTGCGCAAGCTCGCCTGCGTCCAGCCACACGCCGGTGCATTTATCACAAACGTCTATCGTGATGTTCTCGTAATCGGTTTCGTAAAGTGTGCCGTCGCATTTCGGGCACTGCTTTTGAAGGTCCTTGGCTTCTTCGCCGCCGATCTTCGCCTTCATTTTTTCGAGAAGTTCTTTCTCTTTACGGTGAAAATATTCGTTTTCGAGCGCCCGTCCGCGGTCATCCAGTTCAATCGGCATAATTTGCTATCCTTGCTCCTAAGTAAAATTTAGATGTTTACAAAGGGAAAATAGCAGTTTGCGATGAATAATGAAAGTTACGCCTCGGTCTTGTGAATTTCGCGCATTCGCTGGCGGGCTTTCTTTGAGCGGCGGACGACCGGACGTCGTTTAAGATTGGTTTCGGCCCACTCGGAAACCTGTTTCAGCGGGTGCCACTCGAAGCTTTCGAGCGGCAGCACTTCGCTGGATGAATCCTTAAGCTTCAATGTACCAAAGGCCACAAAGAAGATGAGCGCGTTAAAGATCGCTCCGGCCAAAACGACGAACCAGCCGGGGGCAAGGCCCACCTGCGCACGAGCGAACAAAAGCTCCCAGAACCTTTCGCGGTCTTGCGGGGTTGTCGTCGGAATCGGCGACGGATGGATGTAGATCTTCAAAGACCACGACAGGGCCAGAAGCACAAATATCCAAAGGTAATTTGCCCGCAGCCTGCGACCGACGGCTTCCCATTCGCTGATCGTAAAGTGTGGTGACAAAAGATCGGCCGATATATGCTCGGCCCATTCCTGATCCGGCGGGATCGTCCGGTGCGAAAGCATCGGGGCAAAATATCCCGTTTCCAGGATGCGCACACGGTTCGCCCAAACCTCATAATAACGATAACGCCGTGCCTCCATGAACAGGAAGATGGACACGAGTATCGAATTTATCGGAATGGCAAAATGCGGATTGTCCGGCGAGCTAAAGACGAATGACAGCGTTGCTCCGGCGGTGATCACGGCCCAGTTCGTCGTGGCGTCAAGGCGATTTCGCCAGATGTTCGAGCGTTGGATCTCGCCGCGATAAAAATGGACCATCGCCGTGTTGAATTCAGACGGCGACAACTTCTTCGCGATCGTTTGCGGAGATGCTTTCGGTTTCTCGTTTCGCTTGTGAATTTCTTCCGCAAACGCTCGAAAAGATTCCGGGACCTTGGTTATGTGCAGTTCGTCGTCGGACATCAGAAGTTGAGACGATTCATTCTCGTCTCTAAAACAGCATGATCTGGGAAAGGATTGCGTAGGCGGCGCGAACCTTCGCTAACTAAAAAAATTATCACCTTCGGTCTATAGATGCAAGAAATTTGGGCCTTAGGGCGTTATTTTCACGGCTTCCTCGCTCGATTTCTTCGATCACGGGCAGTGAGAGTAAAATCTTTTTCAAAGTGCAAGACCGATCCGAAACACTATTTAACCCCCGCGACGAAGAATTGATGCGTATAGCCATCGCGGCGGCGATCACCGCTCGTGACGTGGACGAAGTACCGATCGGCGCCTGCCTGATCAACGAAACCGGCGAGGTGATAGCCACCGGTTACAACCGAACGATCACGGACAACGACCCGACGGCCCACGCCGAGATCATTGCCCTGCGTGCCGCGGCCGAGAATGTCGGCAACTATCGCCTGACCGGCACAACGCTCTATACGACCATCGAACCTTGCGTGATGTGTGCCGGTGCAATTGTGAATGCCCGGGTCTCGCGTCTTGTTTACGGTGCCGCCGATGAACGCTTCGGCGCGGTCGAGACGCTTTTCCGCATTTGCGACGATGCGCGTCTCAATCACCGCGTAGATGTTACCGCTGGAATTCTTGCATCCGAATGCCGTGAGATGATGCAGACTTTCTTCAAAGCAAGACGCTGACGATGTTAGCCGCTGCTGTCATACTTGATATTTTCATCGCTCACCGATTACAATCTTAAGTTCGCGCGGAGAGGTGCGAGAGTGGTTGAATCGGGCAGTCTCGAAAATTGTTGAGCCTTAACGGGTTCCGTGGGTTCGAATCCCACCCTCTCCGCCAGCAAAATCCCCTCATTACCTTCGTCCTCAGTTCGTATGCGCAAAGATATGCAGCAAAGAATGATGAGCCGTACCTATACAACGCTGATCCTGATCGCCTTGATTCTGGGAAGCACGCTGGGCTGTGCCCGCATCTCCGAACTTGTCAAAAAAGGCCGCGGCGAAGATCCGCCTGTGCCGCCGCCGACCCGCGATTATCCAGGCAGCACTCCGGTGGGCGATACGAGCGATGACGATAACAATATCGTCAAAAAGACCAACTATTACATAACTGACTGCTACAACCGCTATTCGAACCGAATTGTCGATAGTCATAACCGTTACCTCTCATGGGTTAAGAGTGCCGAACAAGGCCCGACCGGTAAGGAATCGATCGTTTATGGGCTTTACGATGTAAACGGAGACGGCTCCGACTGCGAGAAAGCCGTCGCTTCCGCCAAAGGCATTGAACCGATGATGCCCGAACTTGATGAAGCGGCCGACAATTATGTGGTTGCTCTGAAAGAAGTGATAACCGCAATCCGCGGCATCTACCAGTATTACGAACAGGACGATTACAAAGACGACAATTTCGCTAAAGGCAAGGCGGCCCACGCCGGACTGATGGACGCGTTCAAAAAGTTCAAGGACGTAAATACGGTCTTCGCAGCCCAGGTCGATAAGCTTGAGGACGACGTAGCCGAAAAAGAGCTTGCTCGCCTCAGCGACGACGGAAAAACATACGAAGCGGTCGTTGTGGAAACCGGCATAAAGGCTAAAAAGATCAAAAATCTCCTCCAGGCTAAGGAATTCGACCAGATCACGGTCGATGATCTCAGCCCCCTGATCGACGATTTCAGTACAACGGTCGATAAAATGAAGGCCAGTAATGCAAAGCCCATGACAAGCATGTACACGAACTCGTGCGACTCTTTTTTAAAGGCGTCAAAGGAAATGATGCGTCGGATACGCGACAAAAAGCCGTTCACCGACTTCGAAAAGCGCCAGATCGCAATGGGCTTTGAGGAAACCATTGAAGGCTCGCCCGGCAAGGTCATCGGAGCCTATAACGATATGATTCGCGACCGCCATTTTACGAGGTTCTAGGTTCCGCAACGCCTTAATCTTGTATAAGCCTCGTCCGTTGCCAAAGCGGGCGGGGCTTTGTGTTTCCGGGCTTTTCGCAATACAATCGCTACCCGTAATAACACTTACATAGAGGGAGGATTACGTTATGCCTTTGACAAAGAGGTTGTCGGCGGAATTCATCGGGACACTTTGGCTCGTTTTAGGTGGTTGTGGAAGTGCCGTTCTGGCGGCCGGCTTTCCTAAAACCGGCATCGGGTTTGCCGGAGTTTCACTTGCGTTCGGTTTGACCGTGCTCACGATGGCCTATGCGATCGGCCATATTTCCGG
>JABFSB010000020.1 GCA_013140875.1 Acidobacteriota bacterium | reverse complement strand
GCCGCGCCGGCAAAATCCCTGTTCTCAAACCTGATCCGAGCCCGCAGCAATTTTGCCAGCGCACCGGTCCGTTTTCCGGCGAATCGCGATTCGATATTTGCCACCACTCCCTCGGGCGGCAGTTTGCCGTCTTTGGTCATTTGACGGAGCGACTCCAACGCCTGCTCTTCAGTTTGCTGCGCCGCGCAGCCAACCGTAAACAAAACCGACGCTGATAACAAAAGGGTGAATGAAAAAAAGAACTTACGATGCATGGGGACCGTGTACTCCAGCAGGTTAAGATGCGAAATCGATATCAATATATGCCAGCCGAAAAAGCTTTCCAAACCAAACCATTGAGGATATGATACCAGAATTCCCTACGGTCATCCCGGAGTTAAAATTATGCAAAAAGGCTTCGCCGTTGTCGTTTTCGCAATCCTACTTTCGACTCCGGTGTTCTCGCAAATCGCCCAGCCCACGCCGGATGGAGGTGTCGTCAAAATCTCGACTTCGCTGATCCAGATCGATGTATCGGTTACAGACAAGAAAGGACGAGCGATCACAGACCTGAAGCCCGAAGAGATCGAGATATACGAGAACGGTGAAAAGCAAAAGATCACCGGTTTTTCTTTCGTCACCAACGTTAAGAAAATGTTGACGCCTGACAAGCTCGACAAGTCCAAAAAGGCAATTCCGGAGCCTCCGCTCGTACTTAAGCCCGATCAGGTAAAACGAACTGTCGCCCTTGTGGTGGACGACCTTACGCTTTCGTTCGAGAGTGCCGCGTACACTAGGCGTGCGTTGAAGAAGTTCGTCGATGATCAGATGCTGGACGGCGACCTTGTCGGCATAATTCGAACCGGCGCTGGTATCGGTGCACTGCAGCAGTTTACTTCCAACAAACAACAGCTCTACGCGGCGATCGAGCGCGTTAAATGGAATTCGGCCGGCCGCGGGCGTTTCGGCTCTTTCGATCCGATTGAGCCGACGATGGCCCAAACGCGTCGGGCGCAAGGCGACGAATTCACGACCAATGCCGACATTCAGGCTGAAAAGGATTTCAACGATTCGGCCAAAGGGTTTCAGGAAAGTCTTTTCACGACCGGCACGCTCGGCGCTCTAAAATACATCGTCGGAAATATGGGTGAGCTGCCGGGCCGGAAGTCCGTGATTCTCTTTTCGGACGGATTTCAAATCTTTCCAGGCGTCAAAAACCAGATCGCCGCGGCCCGCCTTATGGGGGACGAGCGTACGATCCAGCCGAACGCGGAAGGCGGATTCTTTGCCGCCCGCACGCTTGATTTTCTGAAGGAGCTCATCGCATTAGCAAACCGCAAATCGGTCATCTTTTACACCATCGACGCCCGCGGCCTGCAGACGACCGGTTTGACGGCAGCAGATCGTCTTGCCGATCCTACGTTGCTTGACGCGACCGCACTTAACGCAATGCAGCAGGTCGAAGCCGACCGCAGCAATGAGCTTTTCGGTACACAACAAGGGTTGGTTTACCTCGCAAAGGAAACGGGCGGTTTCGCCTATGTAAATCAAAACCGCATGAGTGACGGGGTGCAAAAAGCTCTCGATGACCAGAGTTATTACCTCGTCGCGTACGAACCGGACCAGGAGAGTTTCGATCCGGAGAAACGCAAGTTCAACAGGCTTGAAGTCAAAGTGCTGCGTAACGATACGAACGTGCGGCATCGCAGCGGCTTTTTTGTTCAGGACGAGGCGGAAGAGAAGGTAAAGATCGACATGAACGCCCCGACAAAAATAATGCGGGCGCTTACCTCGCCGTTCGCGATGAACGATATCAACCTGAAGCTGAATGCACTTTTCGGCTATAGCCCGAAGCGCGGCTATTACGTCCACTCATTCCTGCACATAGATGCCGCCGATCTGAACTTTACAAAAATGCCGAGCGGCGAGCTGCAATCGAATTTCGATATCCTGGCTATCAGCTACGGCGACAATGGAGCGGCGGTGGATAAGGAAAACCTGGTCGGTACGGTCAGGCTTAAACCTGAGGTCTACGAAAAACTGAAGACGCAGGGCATTTCGTATAGCTTTATCTTTCCGGTCAAAAAGCCCGGCGCTTACCAAATGCGGGTTGCGCTTATGGATAGAGCAAGCAAGGAGGTCGGCTCGGCGAATCAGTTCGTTGAGGTACCGAACCTCAAAAAGAACGGCATCCTTCTTTCCGGTATCGTGCTTGAAAACCTTTCGATGAACGCATGGAAACGGATCGCCGGTCCATCGCAGGTCAACGCCAATGCGCCGATCCCTCCGGACGATCGGACCGATCCGCTTCAGGACACGTCGCTTCGTAAATTCAGACGCGGAACCGTATTGCGGTTCGGCACCGAGCTGTACAATGCAAAACTTCCTTCGCTGTCGCAGTCGAAAATATATATGCAGGCACGCGTTTTTCACGATCGCGAGCTTGTATTCGAAAACAACGAGCAGCCGATCAATCTGGAAGGCCAGGACGCGGCCGCCCCGGTATATACAGACGCTGTCCAGCTCGGCCAAAACTTGCTGCCGGGCGATTATGTGCTTCAAATCGTGGTGACCGATGGCCTTGCAAAGGACAAAAAACGTATTGCTATGCAGTATGTTCAGTTTGAGGTTATCGAGTAACTATCGGTTATAATTAAGTGATCAGGGTTTTGCCTGAATACGTCACCTGCTCTCACAATTCATGATGATCAAAAGATTTTTCCCGCTGTTCGTTTTGTTTCTGATGTTGCCATTGACGTCCTTTGCGCAAGGCGTCAAGCCAACGACCACTCCAACTCCAACGCCTATTGGTGACTCCGATGTCGTGAAGATAACGACCGCGTTGATCCGGGTCGACGTGACGGTTACGGATAGAAAAGGAAACGTCGTCACCGATCTAAAACCGGAAGAGGTTGAGATATTCGAGAATGGTGAAAAGCAGAAGATAACCGGTTTTAATTTTATCTCGAATGCCCGGCAGGTCGAAGAAGCAAAAGCCGACAAGATTGAAAAAGGAGATAAGAATGGAGCCATTTTACCGTCCGGCCCGGTCCGGTCCGAACAAATCCGGCGCACGATAGCTCTTGTCGTGGATGACCTCACGCTTTCGTTCGAGAGCACGTATTATGTGAGGCGGGCATTAAAGAAGTTCGTCGATGAACAGATGCAGGACGGCGACCTCGTCGCGATCATTCGAACGGGTGCGGGCATAGGCGCGTTGCAGCAGTTCACTAACGACCGCCGCCAGCTTTACGCGGCAATTGAAAAAGTGAGATGGAATTCGGCCGGTTCTGGCGGGACCGGAGCATTTGCGCCGCTCGAAGGGCAGGCTGATAAAGGGCAGGAGCAATCCGAACCCGAGCCGGGAGAACGTACGCCGGAAGGCATCGAGCGCGAATTCAATGATTTTCGCGAGAGTCTGTTTGCCACCGGCACGCTCGGGGCCGTCAATTATGTTGTCCGGGGAATGCAGGATCTGCCGGGCCGCAAATCGGTAATGCTGCTTTCGGACGGATTTAAGATCTTTACGCGTGACGCATCGGGCAATATCGACTCGGGAAGGGTGCTTCAATCGCTGCGGCGTCTTGTAGACATGGCCAACCGTGCATCCGTAGTCATCTATACGATGGATGCACGTGGCCTGCAATATACCGGTTTGACCGCGGCCGACAACACGAGCGGACGCAGCGCCGAACAGATCGAAAGTGCGATGTCGGACCGGCGGAGCCAGTTGATCGACACACAGGAAGGGCTTCAATATCTGGCAAAACAGACCGGCGGCCTCGCGATCATAAACAATAACGACCTGAGCGGCGGCATACGGCGCATCCTGGACGATCAAAGCTACTATCTGGTCGGATATGAGCCTGACGATTCGACGTTCGATCCGAAAATAAGGCGATTCAACCGTCTCGAGGTCAAGGTGAAGCGTCCGGGTGTGAAGGTGCGATACCGAAGCGGATTCTTTGGCGTTAGTGACGAGAAGATAGTTCGGCCGCCGATGACCGCCGTCCAGAAGCTGGGGAACGCGTTGACCTCGCCCTTCGCACTTAACGAAATATCGATGCGGCTGAACACCTTATTTTACGATATGCCGCGGACCGGTCCGGTCGTTCGCTCGCTAGTTCATATTCGAACCCAGGACCTGCGGTTTACGGATGAGCCGGACGGGACCAAAAAGGCCGTGTTCGACCTGCTCGCGGTCGGTTTCGGCGACAATGGAATTCCGATCGACCAGATAGCGAAGACGTACACGCTGACCGCAGCTAAAGATAAATACGACCAACTAGTCAGTTCTGGGTTTGTCTACGATTTTAGTTTTCCGGTACAAAAACCCGGAGCGTTTCAATTCCGCGTAGCGCTTCGCGATCACGCTACGGACAAGGTCGGCTCCGCCAACCAGTTCGTTGAAGTCCCGAACCTTAAGAAGAACCGGCTGGTGCTGTCGGGCGTCGTGCTTGAAAATATTTCCTTTTCGGAATGGAAAAAGCGTGAAGCGGGAGAGCCGGTCGCCGAAAGCACATCGAACCCGTTTGTTGCAACGTCGCTGCGTCAATTCAAACAAGGTACCGTATTGAACTGGGGCGTAACCGTTTATAACGCCAAAGAGCAGCCCGCCGGTACGATCGGACTGAGTTTCGAGACGCGTGTTTTTCGCGACGGAAAACTTATTTTCGAGGGCAAACCGCAATCCATACCGACCACCGGACAAACGAACCTGAAGGCGATCAACGTGTCCGCCGGTCTTCAACTCGGGACCACTATGCTTCCGGGCGACTATGTGCTCCAGATCACGGTCGTCGACGCCCTCGCATCCGAAAAACGAAGAAACGCCGTGCAATTCGTTCAATTCGAAGTTTTGGAATAGCCGCAGCATTTTTCCAAAATTGCATTTAACGACGACAATAACTAGTCTTATTGTTTTGCGCTATGCCCATTATCAAGTCCATAGAACTCATTGAGATCGATCTTCCGCTTGTTCAATTTTTTGAGACCAGCTTTGGCCGCACTTACGAACGGCGCATCATTCTCGTCCGGGTTGAGGACGCGGACGGAGCCGAGGGTTGGGGCGAGATCACGTGCGGCGAGGTTCCCGGTTATTCGGACGAATGGACCGATTCGGCGTGGGTGACGGCCGAAAAAATCCTTGCGCCGATGGTCGTCGGTAAAGAGTACGGAGCGGCCGCCGATGTTTGGAATCTGATGAAATGGGCCCGCGGCCACAGAATGGCGAAAGCGGGCATCGAGACGGCTTGCTGGGATCTTGAGGCGAAAAAGCTCGGCGTTCCGCTTTGGCGGCACCTCGGCGGAGTGAACCGGACAATCGAATGCGGCGTGTCGATCGGCATTCAGGATTCGGTTCCAGAGCTTCTGGAAAAGATCCACGTCGAGCTTGAAGCGGGCTACAAACGCATCAAGATAAAGATCAGTCCGCGTTGGGATTACGATGTTATCAAAGCCGTTCGAAAAGAATTCGGCGACATTTTGCTGATGGGCGACGCGAACTCGGCGTACACGCTTGCCGACATCGAAAAGCTCAAAAGCCTCGACGAATTCGACCTGATGATGCTCGAACAGCCGCTGGCTCATGACGATATCCTCGACCACGCAAAGCTTCAGGCGCAAATTAATACGCCCATCTGCCTCGACGAACCGATAAAATCACCCGACGATGCCCGCAAAGCCATCGAGCTTAAATCCGGCAGGATTATTAATGTGAAAAACGGTCGCGTCGGCGGCCACACTCAATCAAAACTCGTCGAAAAAGTCTGCCGAGAAGCGGGCGTTCCCGTCTGGTGCGGTGGCATGTTAGAAAGCGGCATCGGCCGGGCACACAACATCGCTGTCTCGACCCTCGCCGGTTACACCATGCCCGGCGATGTCTCGGCTTCGAAAAGATATTGGCACGAAGACATCATCGAACCAGCAGTCGAGGTCAGTGCGAACGGAACGATCACTGCGCCTGAAGGTCGGGGAATCGGGTTTGAAGTTAAACAGGAAATGATCCACAAGCTGGCAGTAAGAACATGTCACATTCGGTAAAGGCATTGTTAGCGATTGTTGCTTTGATCGCGATCTTGGCGGTGAGCTTTGTCGCGTACACATTTCCTCATTGGTGGTTTCGGGTTGGAACCGCGGAAGCTCGCAGCGCATCGGGGTTCGTTTACCAAGTTCCCATCTACAAGTCGACGACGGGCGATGTCCTTTTTTATATTAGGGAAGATTCCCTAGTAGATGAATACATTTTTTATCCTTCAACACGTCTGATCGGAATTCCGTCTTTGGGGCAACTTCAGGTCTTTTCGTTTTTCGCTTATAGCAACGACGTGCCGGTGCCTGTCGTGTTGTCTACGAACAAGGTCAAGGTTGAAACGGATATGAACATCGTAGTGGATGACAAACAAATTGAATTCACTACCTTTCATAATCTTAGAATAAAGGCGGATCGGAACAATTTCTAATGAGCAATAACGCCAAACAAGATCTCTTCGACGGTCCCGGCACATAGCTTGGCAAACTTTGCCATAAATGATATTTTTTACCTATGAGCACGATGAACATTTCTTTGCCGGAAGCTCTTCGGTCGTTTGTGGATTCGCAGGTATCTGACGGGGATTACACCAGTAGCAGCGAGTATGTGCGGGAGCTGCTTAGAAAAGAGCAGGACCGCGTTAAGCTTCGCAAGTTGATAATGGATGGTCTGGAATCCGAGGTGATAGATGAACCGATGGATGAGCAATATTTTGATAAGTTCAGAAAGCGGATCTCGGAGAAGAAATAAGTGCGCCAGAAATTGGTAGTTCGCCGACGCCGGGCGGACGACGATATTGAATTGGCTATTTCCTATTATCTGGACGAGGCGGGAACTGAGATCGCATCGGCGTTTTTGAACCAACTTGAAGAAGCGATACGATACATCTCTAGACAACCTGCTGCCGGCTCCCAACGTTACGGCTATGAACTTCAGATCTCCGATCTTCGGCAATGGCCGATAAAGCGGTTTCCATATCTAATTTTTTACGTTGAAAAGGAACGGTGCATCGAAATAGCGCGCGTGCTTCATAGCAAAAGGGACATTCCCTCATCGATCACACTCGATCAAACCGAATAGAACGTTTTCATAATGAGCAATCCAGAACCAAACAAGATCATCTTTTCGATGGTCAAGGTAAGCAAGTTTTACGACAAGAAACCTGTCCTGAAGGACATTTACCTTTCATTTTTCTACGGTGCCAAGATCGGCGTGCTTGGGTTGAATGGTGCGGGTAAATCGAGCCTGTTGCGGATCATTGCGGGTACGGATAAGGAATTTAACGGCGAGGTCGTTTTTTCGAAGGGATATTCGGTCGGATATCTCGAGCAGGAGCCGAAGCTGGATGAAACGAAAACGGTTCAGCAGATAGTCGAAGAAGCCGTTCAGTCTACCGTCGATCTGCTCAAGGAATACGAAGAGATCAACGCCAAGTTTGCCGAGCCGATGGACGATTACGAGATGGCAAAGCTTATCGAGCGACAGGGCGAGGTGCAGGAAAAGCTCGATCACGCGGATGCCTGGGACCTCGACGCGCGGTTGGAGATGGCGATGGACGCG
Organism: Acidobacteriota bacterium; assembly: GCA_013140875.1. Classification (GTDB taxonomy): domain Bacteria; phylum Acidobacteriota; class Blastocatellia; order Pyrinomonadales; family Pyrinomonadaceae; genus OLB17. The sequence continues at coordinate 5,239 of JABFSB010000020.1, read as the reverse complement.
CTTCGCTGCCCGCCGCCGGAAACGGTCGTGAAAAACTTGAGCGGCGGCGAAAAACGCCGGGTCGCATTGTGCCGATTGCTTCTGCAAAAGCCGGACATTCTGCTGCTCGACGAACCCACGAACCACCTCGACGCCGAGACGGTCGGCTGGCTTGAGCAGCATCTTCAAAAATACGAGGGCACGATCATCGCCGTAACCCACGACCGTTACTTTCTCGACAATATTGCCGGTTGGATACTCGAACTCGACCGTGGACAGGGAATTCCTTATCAAGGTAATTATTCGTCATGGCTCGAACAGAAAGGTACACGTCTCGCCCAGGAAGCGCGAAGCGAGGACAAACTTCAGAAAACTCTCGAACGCGAGCTTGAGTGGATCAGGATGTCGCCGAAGGGCCGTCACGCCAAGTCGAAAGCGCGTATCAACGATTACGAGGAGATGGTCGCGTCAAAAAGCGAAAAGCGTGCTGACGACCTGGAAATTTATATTCCGCCGGGCGAACGCCTCGGCGATGTCGTTATCGAGGCCCACGGCGTTTCGAAAGGTTATGACGATACCATCCTTTTCGAAAACCTTGAGTTCTCGCTGCCAAAAGGCGGCATCGTCGGCGTTATCGGGCCGAACGGGGCCGGCAAGACGACGCTTTTCCGCTTGATCACGGGTCAGGACACGGCCGATTCGGGTTCGTTCAAGGTCGGTGAAACGGTCAAGCTTGGATATGTCGATCAATCGCGCGACTCGCTCAATGCAGACAAGACCGTCTTTGACGAGATCGCCGACGGGCTCGATTTTGTAACGCTCGGCAAACGAGAGATGAACGCCCGGACCTATGTCTCGAAATTCAATTTCTCCGGCACCGACCAGCAAAAATTCGTCGGCCAGCTATCGGGCGGTGAACGCAATCGCGTGCACCTCGCTAAAATGCTTAAATCTGGCGCAAACGTTTTGCTGTTGGACGAACCGACCAACGACATCGATGTCAACACGATGCGAGCCCTGGAAGAAGCGCTCGAGAATTTTGCCGGCTGTGCGGTTGTCATCAGCCACGACCGCTGGTTTCTCGATCGAATTGCAACGCACATTCTAGCGTTCGAAGGCGACAGTCACGTCGAATATTTCGACGGCAATTACACCGAATACGAAGCCGACCGCAAACGCCGTCTCGGACACGACGCCGATCAGCCGCACCGTATTAAATACCGGAGCCTGACAAGGGCCTGATCGAAAATCCGCAGAGATAAATGCCTGCAAAATCTCATCGAAAACCGCAAAGGCAGCCCGTAAGAACCGATCGTGACCGGGCTGTCGTTCTGCTCGGCATTCTTGCGGGCTTTCTTGCCGTATTCGTTGTTTTACTTTTGACCTTGAGCAATCGGAGCTGGACCGGTTTGTCGCAGCTTCTTCCGTCGCTTGGAATTGCGATGATCGGTGTCGGGATCACCGTTTTGGTCACGACGTTTTCGTTTGTGTTTGTTGCGTTGTCGCTGGTGTCGGTCCAGTTTTCCCCGCGTGTCGTAAGGCATTTTTGGCACGGCGACCGTTTTCGCTCGATCTTTCTGTGGTCATTTATAGCGATATTTGCCTTTCTGTTTGTCGTTCAGTTCCTTCCGCATGTCGAACTCCACCTGCTTGCCGTAATTCTCGCCGCGTACGCCGTTTTTGTTTTGTTCCCTTCGTTCCTGAGTTATCTGGCCGACAACCTTAACGCCGCGAGCATCACAAAAAACATTGCCGATCGTACACTGGACGAGATCGACCGCGATCTCGCTCCGCTGCGGCGGACGCAATCAACTTACCCTTCGGCTATCTGTTCGGACAAAATCGGATTTCTCGAAAATATCGACACAGAACGCCTTTCGATGGTGTTTTCAAGGTTAAGAGCGAACGAACCGATGGCCGTACTTAAGTCGGTGAATTATTTTGGAAGCTTTGTCGAAGTAGGCTCGCCGCTGGCGGTGATCGAACCGGAAACCGAGCTGGGCGGGCGAACAGAAAGCGAGATACGCGAGTGCTTCGTACTTCACAAATTTCGCAGCATCGACCAGGACATCGAGTACGGAATACGCCAGTTGGTCGACATCGGCGTCAAAGCCATTTCACCCGCGGTGAACGACCCGACGACGTGCGTGAATTGCATTCATTATCTCGGCGTGATAATCAAAGAGTTGATCGGCCGCGAATCGCGTTCGGTAAAATCCCTCAAATTGGAAAAGCAAGGAATCTTGTTGAAGGAACCGTCGTTCGAACAGTACATCGACGATGCCTTCGATCAGATCTATCAGTTCGGTCGAAACGACCACGTTATCGTGCGGGCGATCATTGGCGTTCTGACGGAAATCATTTCCGCTGCACCCGACGCGGATCGGGCGGCGATTGTCGTAAAAGAAATAGGTGAAATGGAGCTGACAGCGCTTTATCAAGCGGGAGGCCGCGAGATGTTCCCGCTGATCGAAAATCGCAATTACGTACGTAAGGCACTGAGAAAGTTCTATATCGCGGCGGGCGAAAAGCTCGACAGACTCGGCAAGCCGGAAATGGCGGATCGCCATAAAGCCACCGCGGCCGCGGTCGGCGAAAGTATGGACGTTTGATCAAGCCCGGAAATATTTGGCAGATCATGAAAACAAATTCGAAAGATATAGCAGCCTTTATCGCTATTGCAGTTCTTTTATTTGCGGCGTCGTGCGGCAGCACGGCGGAAACGGGGAATTCCGACGAACAGTCATCGACGGCCGCAGGCTCCGATGAACAGCCGAAAAGCTTTCAGCCGCCCGCCGCCGAGCCTTCGCCCGCGATGCCCGATCTTCAAAAAGAGCTCCTCGACGCTCGCGGCAAAACGACGTCTTCGCCGCTCGGCCAGTTCAATTTTAAGAACTTCACTTATCCTCTGCCACGGGGATGGCAGCATCCGGACGGTGACGAGATTACCTTGGCCGACGGTAAACTCCAGCCCCGAATACGCGACGTTGGCGAAGAGATGTCTGCCGAAGAAAAGGCCGCAGCCCGGGCCGAACGGCGAATCGGAATGTCGTACGTCACGACGAAATATCTGGACGCGAACAATGACGGCCAGGACGAAGCACTCGTCATTCTCAAGGTAGAAACCGGAGGGGCGGCCATTCCGCAGCTTGTCTATGTGTATGGCTGGAAGGACGGCCAGCCCGAACTGCTTTGGAATTTCCGTACCGGCGACCGGGCCGACGGCGGTTTGAAAGATATACGGACCGAGAACGGCGAACTCGTCGTTGAACTCTACGGCCAGGACCGCTTTCTACTCGGCCAAACCGAAACCGGAAAGATCACCGGCGACGAAGAACAGCTTTGCTGCCCGACCTTTTTCACTCGGACCTTCTATAAATGGAACGGCAAGGTTTTCTTGATGCAGCGAAAGCGCCTTACCTATTTGGTCAACGACCCGCCCGCCGCTCCGCTGGAAAACTTCGGCGACATAATGAACGATCCGGTAAAGTCCAAACAGTACCTCTCAAAACAACCGGATGCGAAAAACAAAAAGGCGGCCAATTAATAGTTAGACGGACTCGTTTTAAGCGGGACTAGAACGAGGTGGTCGCAAAGTAAGAAAAGAAGAGCGGATACTTTATATCATAAAGTACTTGACAGAACAGATTACTTGGTCTATTCTTACCGGCGTATGGCGAAAATACAGCCCATCCGCGAAGCTAATTTAGAGCAAAACGAACCCGTCAATTTAAGCGACCGCGCTATCGACAATCTCGCGTTTATCCGCGAGACGATGGAGCGGTCGACGCATTTTACGGCCGTTCCGGGATACGGCGGCATTTTGATGGGCGTGACCGCCGCGGCTGCGGCATATATCGCGAACATTCAGGTCTATCTTGTCGATGCCCTTACGGTCTGGTTGGTTGAAGCGGCACTGGCATTTGCGATCGGGATGCTTGCGATGTGGCAAAAATCCAAGATCGCCGGCCAGCCGCTGTTGTCGGCGCCGGGAAAGAAGTTTGCAATGAGCTTTCTGCCGCCGCTGGTCGCGGGAATCGTGATCGTGCTGGGCCTTTGGCGGTACGGGCATTATTACGAGATGGCGCCGGTCTGCATGATCAGCTACGGTGCGGCGGTCGTCTGCGGCGGAGCGTTTTCTGTTCGAGTTGTTCCGGTAATGGGATGGTGCTTTATGGCTCTCGGAGCGATCGCCTTCGTTGTGCCGACCAATTACAGCAACGCAATGATGGCCGCGAGCTTCGGCCTGCTGCACATCGTGTTCGGGGCTATCATCGCAAAGCGTTACGGAGGGTAGAGAGTTTGCCCGCGAAATACGCGAAAGTGCGCGAAATAGAAAAGAAACGGATCAGAAAAACGTTCTAATAAGTTTTGACCAGATGATAATTTCGCGTCTTTTCGCGTCTTTCGCGGGCAAAAAAAGTTTTGACAATGGCAAAGAACCTGGCAGTAAAAAACGAAAGCACTATCCAAGCCTTGCGTGTCGAAAAAGCAGCGGGCAAGGTTTCGAACGATCTCGATAAGGTCATTCACGAGCGGATGCGCCTTGGCATTATCAGCGCATTGGCCGCAAACGAAAAGCTGAGCTTCAGCGACCTGAAAAAGCTGCTCGATACGACCGACGGCAACATCAGCGTCCACGCCCGCAAGCTTGAGGAAGCCGGCTACGTCACCTGCACAAAATCATTCTCCGGCCGTATGCCGCTGACCGAGTATTCGATTACGAAAGACGGTCGCAAGGCATTGGTGCGTTATCTCGATCATATGGAAGCGCTGATCAAAGCAATGAAGGGAGGCGTTTAGAGTTCACGCTTCAGCGTGCCAGGCCACAACGGAAAGACAAACTGAAGTTTGAACTCTGAAACTGATGTTATGGCTCGGATAATTAAAAGCCCAATTACTTATTGGCTGGTCCACTCGCTGCTGATCGGCCCACTTATCGTGCTTTGGGCGGGCGTTGCTTACTGGTTCGGGTAGCTCGGGCGTGCTTCTCAGGTTCGTATTTCCGCCAATGGCGGTGCCGATGTTCTTGCTCGTTTTTCCGGTCGGGGCCTTTGTTTGGACGCTGGTGCATTTTGCAAAAACTCCGCCGGAGAAGCAGTTGGCACGCGGGGCGGATGTGATGGTCTGTATTTTTATTTTGTTTTCGCTGCTGATAATTGCCGGGCAGGCCGCCGGACAAATAACTGGAGATAGTATGGGTGTCCTGTTGATGCTAATGACGATATGCGGACTGATCGTGGCGGCGGTATTGCTCGCC
>JABFSB010000195.1 GCA_013140875.1 Acidobacteriota bacterium | reverse complement strand
CCCACCCTCAACCCGTGGGCGCCAGATCGAGAGGAGCATCGATCGGCTCGCTGATCCACAGCTCGTTCCGCGAAAGATCCGCCAGATGCACCGTGATCCCGAGCGTCGATCCCGCCGCCGAACGCTCCGGCAAAGCCTGTGTCACTAATTGTATCGTCAGGAAAGGTCGTCAGGCCGCAGGCGGTTGCTGGCGAACACGTAATGTCGCTTACCTTCGTACGCAAATGGGCGCCTCCTACCAAGGCGTGAGCGAAGGGTTTAAAGCGGCCTGATTTTGAATTGTCCTTCACTTGAACTCCTCCGAGAAAATTATAGAGGGAATTGCTATTTTTAACGCTGAAGGTACCTGGCGTTCCGCCAACATCGATTTCGGCAGTAAAGCGATTGCTGTTGAAAGTTGCCGAAAAATCGCCCCTGACTCCGAAATAGCGGTTTACATTGTAAACGCCAGCAACATTGAAGCCGTTAAAATTTTCGCGCTCGCCCTGGAGTGTCGTAACACTATCGACCTGGCCATTGGAGTAGCCCGCGAAGAACTCAACCTTTTTAAATTCGTCCGCTGTTTGTGCAAGCGAGAATACCGACGTAAGCGTTACGATAGATAATGCCAAAATGAATTTGTTCATGAATTTACTCCTGTTCGTTTATTTATCGAAATGAATACACAGAACAGCCCAACAAATTCGATACTGCTAAACTTGTTGGGCCGTCACACTTTAGGATCGTGTAACTGTGAAATGTTTGATGGACCGAAAATCGGGTCGGTTGCCTAGCGATTCAAGTTTCCCGATTTTGCCGAGTCGCGTTCGGCGATCGCTTTGTCGCATTCCGCGAGAAATTTCTGTAACAATTCAGTACGCAGTTCCTTATACGTGACCTTTTTGATCTCGGGTTTTTCCTCCGATCCTTTTGCGTCCGGAGCGGCCGGATCTTCTTTTACGGGATTCTCGCTTTGATCGGGAGGAACGGTGTCGGGAACGGGTTCGACTTCGGGAATATTCGGTCCATCGGCGGGAGCTTTGCCTTCGACCGTGTCATCATCGTCTTCGTATGCCGTTTGGGAATATTTTTCGGCTATATCGGACACGCTTTCGTTCTTCAGTATTTCGGCGACCATCTGCATTTTTTCGGCGGTGTCCGACGCATCGTCCGATCCCGCCCGGATCCGGTCGATCAGAAACGCGATCAAGCGCGGATCGCCCCACTGAGCGACAAGCTGTATCAGTTCGCGGTCCCCGGGTACGTATTCATCTTTGCCGCTGTCCTTTACCGCATGGCCGCCCGATCCGAAATTGAGAAGGATATTTGCCAGCGTCTGCTTATGATTGGCATCCAGCATTTTGGCGAATATGTCTGCGTCGACATTTCCGGATTCCTCGCTCTGTTGTTCTTCCTCGTCGGCTGCGGCGATCTCATCGTTGGGCGAGCCGCTCTCGACACGTTCTTTGCGACCCTGCTCCGCTTCCTCACGCCATTTCTGATTGCGGACGCTACGTAAAAGTTCGAAAGTTCCTTCCCAACGGGTCGCAGGATCTTCGGCACAGCGAATCAGCCAATCCAGAATGCGCGCTTCGCTTACTTTCTTCGCGGAAAAAATGGAATTAAGGTCATTGATGCGGGCTTCGTATACGCCGATCTTCTCAGTCGGCATTTTCTTAATTCCGTCGCGATAGTCGGTCAACGTCGGGGCCTCACCATCCTCACCGTTCTTGACGAAAAGGAGCAGAGTATCGCCGTTTTTCAACTCGGCGCTGTCTACTTCTTCTTCCTCGACTAAGACTTGCGGTTCTTGTTCGACGGTCTCGGTTTGCTCCTCAGCTGCTTCGGGCTCTTCCTTGTCCGTCAAGACCTCGACTTCCTGTGTGGCGGTCTTGTAACGATAATCCCGATCTTCAAGGATAAAAAACTTCCTGTTTTCTCCTTTAAGCGTAGATGAGATCGTAAAATATTTACTTATCGCAACCGACGTGTAATCGTCATTGCTTTCGATCACCTCACCTTCAACTGTCTTGTCGAAAGTCGCGACGTAGATTGCTTCACTGTTTTGATAAAGGGAAAGCAGAGTTTCCGGCTCTTTGACCGGGCATCTCCGGGCCGAAGCGGTCTGCGGGAGCAAACACATTGAAAAGACGAGGATAAAGACGGCGCCTGCGGAAAAGAGAAACCTCAGCATACGTGAAACTCCTTAGTTAACAAAATCTTAAGTTAAGCGCGCTATTTTTCAGACTCGGCAACCGGCGATTTCGTTGCTTGCCCGGAAAAATAAAATCTAACGCTTTAGACACTGCCGGAAGGAAAAAGTTCCGTATTTTCTATTGCCCGTCGTTCAGCCTCTTTTCAGCGAACTCTGCGTCCTGCATTGCGTACTCAGCGTCGAAGACATTTCAACAAATGTTCAACGCGAAGACACCGAGGACGACGCGGAGATCGGAGAGAAATCCCACTCCAGATTCCGTTACTTGTCCGAACCCTGAAGCCGCCGGTATGCCTCGGAACGGCTGATGCCAAGCTCTTTGGCCGCCGCCTTCAGTGCGGCTTTATGGTCCAGTCCCGACCCTTCAAGTTCACGAACGCGGCCGGCCAGCGAATCTATTTTCGCAGCCACAGCATTTTCCCCAGCTCTGTCTATGACTAGAACGAACTCGCCTTTAGCAATTGCATCGGAAAAACATTCCGCCAAATCTTTTAATCCTCCGCGGCGGACCTCTTCGTGCAGCTTGGTCAATTCCCTGACTATTGCGGCTGATCGATCGCCGAGTATTTCATAACAGTCGACCAGCGATCGGCCAATGCGATGAGGCGATTCGTAAAATACTAGGGTGCCCGGAACATTTTTTACTTCGTCGAGTCGCCTTCGACGGTCGCCTTTTTTTGACGGCAGAAATCCGCCGAAAAAGATCGAATCCGTCGACAATCCTGAAACTACAACCGCATTGACGAAAGCAACCGGCCCCGGGATCGATACAACCTGCAAATCTGCTTCGATGGCCCTCTGGACAAGAAAATATCCGGGATCGTTTATCGCGGGCGTACCCGCGTCCGAGACGAGAGCAACGCTTTCACCGCGTTCCAACCGCTCAACCAATTCCGCGGCGCGTTCGCGTTCGTTGTGCTCGTGATAGCTAATCAGCTTTTTCGAAATGCCGTAATGATTCAGTAATTTGAGGGAATGCCGCGTATCCTCACACGCGATCAGATCGACCGCCTTGAGCGTTTCTATCGCCCTAAAAGAAATGTCGGCAAGGTTCCCGATCGGCGTTGCAACTAGAAAGAGTTTTCCGGGCATATCGTTCAGAGTCCAAACTTCAGTTTGTAAATCTTAAGCGAGAAGCACGCTGAAGCGTGAACTCTGAACGCAAAAAAGTCCGGGCCATTTCTGGCCCGGACCGGAACGATCGTGCTGTTCCTCAGAAGTTACTTCCCTTTACTCGCTCTTCACTTTCTGGTTAGAAAGGCAGCGGGAAAGGAATGTTGTTTCTCCAATTGCCGTTGCGATTGCGGTTGGTGCGATTGTTACGGTTATTGTTGTTGTAACCGTAGGCGTTCGCGAGCATGTTCAGGTCCTGACGCATGCTGTTCCACTGGCCCTGGATGTTGCCGTCGCCGCGATTGTTGTAGATCGCCCGATCGATCTGGTTTGCGATGTCGAGCACACGTCGTGCCTCGTCGGCACTGTTGTTCAAGTTGCGGCCATTGCCGAATGCGTCCTCGAGATCGTTGGTCGCATCCTTGAACTGGTTCGAAAGCCTTTCCAGATTTCGGCTGTTATTGTTGTTGCCATAGCCTCCGTTGCCATAACCGCCATATCCACCGTATCTGCCCCGATTGTAACGATCATCGTCGTCGTTGCGGTTGTCGTAACGATCGACCGAGTTTTCGAACCTTTCGGCACGATTTTTCAGGTTCTTAACGGTCGACTTAAGGTTGCCGTTGCCGTAGTAACCGCCGTTACCATAACCGCCGTTGTTCCCGCCGTATCCACCATTCCACTGAGCAGACGCTATTGCCGGCAAGCCCAAAAGTAATAAAGAAAAA